>JARGFV010000017.1 GCA_029210545.1 bacterium | reverse complement strand
AAGCGTCGTTTTCCCTTTCCTTACAAATCAATGACTTACGGAGTGAGTCATTGATTTGGGCGCCCCGCGCGGGGCGCATTGATGACTTTTTGCAAAGTCATCAATCCTTAATCGCCCCGTCGCCCTGTCGGTGTATTATCCGTTTCGGTCCTGCTCTCCCCGTTGCGGCAGTGCCGCCGCACAGCTATTATGAAATATGGCGGGCGGGTACAAAGAGCTTGATGGGATCACTGCCGACCTCGGCCTCGAGGCGTGGGGGGAGACCCTTGAAGAGGCGTTTGTCCAGGCGGGCCTCGGGCTCGCCGCCGTCATGGCCGACCTCCCGACGGAAGATGACAAGGTCACACGGACCGTTCTCGTCCAGGCTCCATCGCCACAGGATCTCCTCATCAGGTTCCTCAACGAGATCATCTACCGGGAAGACACCGAAGGCTTTATTCCCGTAAACGTTCCGAGCCTCGAGATCGTGGGCGGCCGCCTCGAGGCCACCCTGACAGGCACGATCTACGACCCTTCCAGGCACATCATCAACACCCACGTCAAGGCGGCCACCTACCACGGGCTGGCTATCGAGGAGACACCCGGGGAGGTCCGGGTGAGGGTGATATTTGATGTATGAGATCGGTGAAATGTGAATAGTGAATCGTGAACGGTTTTGCGTTTCACGCTTCACGGTTCACCAGTTTCTGTTCACCGTTCATCGTTCACTGTTCACTTCAAGGAGGACATCCCATGTCCGACCAGATAACAATCAACAGGATCTCACCCTACCGCTGGGAGATCCCCAAAGGCTCCGTTCCCGGCATGAGGGTCCCGGGGTTCATCTATGCCGACGACCTCCTCATGAAGGATATCAGGAAGGACGCCAGCGCCCGCCAGGTCGCCAACGGAGCGACCCTGCCCGGCATCGTTCGCGCTTCCATGGCCATGCCGGACATGCATTTCGGATACGGCCTTCCCATCGGCGGCGTGGTGGCCACGGACATCAACGCCGGCGGCATCATCTCCCCCGGCGGCACGGGCTACGACATCAATTGCGGGGTCCGTCTCGCCGTGACGAACCTGTCGAAAGATGACCTGGCGCGAGCCGACAGGCTTAAAAAACTGGTGGACACCCTTTTCAATAAAGTCCCAACTGGCGTCGGGACCAGGGGTTCGATCCGGCTTGGCGGCAAGGAACTGGGAAAAGTCCTGACAAGGGGATCGCGGTGGGCCGTGGAAAACGGGATGGGAGAAGCTGCCGACCTCATCACTACGGAGGCCGGGGGGTGCCTGGAGGGCGCCGACCCGGATGCGGTGAGTGAGCGCGCGATCGAGCGGGGTATGCCCCAACAGGGGACCCTGGGCAGCGGCAACCATTTCATCGAGGTCCAGTACGTCGACGAGGTGTATGACGAAAACGCCGCTTCGGCATTCGGTGTCCACACAGGCCAGGTCACGGTCATGGTCCACTCCGGCTCCCGGGGCCTTGGCCACCAGGTGTGCACCGACTATCTCGAGGTCATGAACCGGGCGGTGCGCAAATACGGCATCGAACTTCCCGACCGGCAGCTCGCCTGCGCCCCCTTCCTCTCGCCTGAAGGGCAGGAGTACTGGAAAGCCATGAAGTGCGCCGCCAACTACGCCTGGGCCAACCGCCAGTGTCTCATGCACCAGGTCCGGGAGATTTTCATGGATTTTTTCCAGGTGGGGCCTTCGGAGCTGGGGTTCCGGCTGGTCTACGACGTGGCCCACAACATCGTCAAGCTGGAAAAACACGAGATCGGCGGCAGGGACCTCTCCCTTGCCGTCCACCGCAAGGGCGCCACACGGGCCTTCGGACCGGGTCACCCCGAGCTTCCCGATGCCTACCGTCCCCACGGACAGCCCGTGATCATCCCGGGGGACATGGGGACGGCCTCCTACCTGCTCATGGGAACCGCGGCAGCCATGTCCGAGACCTTCGGGAGTTCGTGCCACGGGGCAGGAAGGGTCCTTTCGAGAAAGGCCGCCACCAGGGCCGCCAGGGGGCGTGCCATCCACCGGGAACTGGAAGACAGGGGCATCTTCGCCAGGGCCGCGAGCAAACAGTCCCTCGCCGAGGAGATGCCGGAGGCCTACAAGGACGTGTCGGCGGTGGTGGAGGTAGTGCACGGGGCCGGGATCGCGGAGAAGGTGGCTAGAATGCGTCCCCTTTGTGTCATAAAGGGTTGACGCAAAGAGGACAGTCCAAAGACCAAAGTCCAAAGGCCAAAGAAAAACCGCAGGCACATGCCGCGGTTCTAAAGTAGTGGGCTTTGGTATTGTTACTTCACCTTGGGCTTTGGACTTTGGACTTTGCACTCACTTCCGCCAGGTACCTTCTTCTCACAAACAACAAAAGAACAGCCATCAGTGTCATTTCCACTGCCCCTGGAATGTAAGGATCCCCGGGCGGCGCTGTCGCTCCGCAGCAGCCTGCGCCATTTGATGAAATCGGTCTCACTTCAACAACAACATTCCCACTCTGGTCCAATCGCGTTCCATTGGACATGAGATAAACGCTGGTCACTCCCTCACTTTGTGCAACGAAATGCCCTGAAGAAGGATCAATATCGCCGATGGGTGGATTTTCCACAAACCATGTTCCACTGGTTCCCGTGTTATTTTCAAAATCCAATGTTTGACCAATATAAATCGTTGCTGAAAAAGGTTTGATCCCGGTTACCCGCCAGGTTCCCGTCCTGTAGGCCGATACCGCCCCCCCCGAATAGGTGATTGTGAAACTCACCATGCCGGGGCTGTAAGGCCTGACATACCAATTACCCGCTGAGTCGGTGTCCATTACGGCAATGCTGTTGCTGCTGCTGATAGCCTGAACAATATCGCCATAGAGCAGGCCGATCCTGTCTGTGTAGCTGTACAAAGGTGTGTCTGTCGAATAGATCGGTGCCAGTCCTGAAAAAGGATAGAAGGGAGCCAAAGACCCCGCCAGGTTGACCCGCCTCTCCCAGGCGATCTTTTCAGTCAACATTTCATCAAAGGTTCCACCAAGTTCAAGCCTGTTTTTTACCTGTTCCAGGGAAATGGTTGTATCAACCGCAGCGACAAGCGCCCCTACAGAAGCGACAATGGGAGCCGAAAAAGATGTCCCATTACCTGTTGCCCAACTACCCTGGCTGTTCAGTGTAGTAGAAGTGATATTTTGTCCTGGAGCCGCAACCTGCACAGAGTTACGTCCGAAATGTGTAAAACTCGTAAAATCACCCGAAGAATCGGTGGCGGCAACACCAATGACATTATTTAACATCGTGGAATACGACGAAGGATACAATGGAGTAACATCGTTGTCGTACCATGGAAATTGCTCATCATTACCGGCGGCCGCGTAAACCATCACACTAGCCGCCTCCGCCTCCTGGATAGCACTCCTCAATGTCGAGTCGTTGGACCTTAGACCCCAACTGAGGTTTATTCCTGCCACAGGATCCCCTCTGAGTTTCCTCTGGACCGAATAAACGATACCTTTAGCTATGCTGCTGGTGGTACCAGCTACCCTTAAAGGAAGAATCCGCAAATATTCACTGCCTATTCCCGCTATTCCTGTATCGTTCCACGCTGCTCCCACAATCCCGCAGATAAAGGTGCCGTGAGAATCTGCACCAGCGGGCTTGTTGTCTTCGGGGCTGGCGAGATAATCCCAACCGTTGTAGTCATCTTTCAACCCGTTGGCGTCGTCGTCGGACCCCGCCGTGGCCCCTATTTCGTCAGTGTTTGTGTACAGGAGACTGTTCAGAAGATCCGGATGTCCGGGAATATAACCCACGGCATTGTCCGTATAGGCGTATGCGGTATCACCGCACCCGCTATCCACAACGGCAACTATGCTCTGCAGGGTCGTACCGATGCCGGCCTCCAGGGATGAAAGGATCGCCCACCCTTCCGGGGCGTCGATATCCACGTCGATTGACCCCATGGAATCGGAAACCGGATTTGTGTTCAGATACCACTGGCTGGGATATTTTGGGTCTACGGGGGAAATCGTCCCCAAAGGAGTTACATAACGATCCGGCTCCGCAAAAAGGACATTGGGATTTTTTTTTAGACGATCGATAGCATCTTCAACTGAAAGCCCCGGCGGCAGGTTCAACACCTCTACGTCCACCAGGGGGAGCCGTTCCCGCTGCCGGGCTCCCATGGCATGAACGGCGCCACTTCTAAGGTCCCCCTGCAATCCGGGTCTGAACTTGACGAGGACACGGCCCGGGACGTAGTCGGGCCTGCCCTTCTCCGGTTTTCCCTCAAGGGTACCCGCCCCCCAAAAAAGGAACAGTCCAAGGGCGATCCCGGAAATTATGATACCTGTCCGGCTAACTCTCTTCACAAGACACCTGACCTACCGGAGGGCTTTCGCTTTATAGTCGGGCTCAGCATAATTCACCTCAGGATAAGCGCTGAAACTATCCACTTTCTCAGAAACTGTCTCATCGTCCCGGATATTTACGACAAACACACCGATCATCTCTATACGGTCTATGATTTCACAGTTCTCCAAATCCAGAATCTCGAAAATCCTGTCTTCGGACACGTTTTCGTGGAACTTGATCAGAACCTGACCCTCGACGTAAGCGGGCTCAGGGGGTTTACGTGACATGCCCCAAACGGGGCCTGCGATCGTGACAGCGATCATTAACACACAGAAAAATGTACAGCCTCTTCCTTTATTCAACATTTTTCTGTCTCCAGAAAAAAAAGGGGGCCGTCACCCTCGGCGCCCCCCAAACTCCCATGGTCATTATAACCATTCCGCGCAGGAAAAGGAAGGGAAGGAGAAGGACCGACGCGGAGACGGGGTGACGCGGCGATGCGGAGAAAGATCTTACCCCTTGTCTCCCCTTCCCCGCCTGCCCTGCCTGCCCTGCCTGCCCTGCCTGCCTTGAGCTCGTCGAAAGGAGTTTATCGAAGGGAGCTTGTCGAGGGATACCTCCGTGGTTAATGCTCTTCCGGGCTCTGAAGTGACACCACTCAGGTACGCATTAATCGGATGAACCGGAATTTGAATCCCTGTCATGTCATAGCTGAAAGCGAAGACGGATGGATTATGGAATCGCCGTCAGGATGTGACGGACGGCCTACCCACCGTCCCGCGCACCTTCAGCTGAACGCTGCCGTCGGCCCGTGGCCTTGCCCCCATGAGGGTCAGGAGAGGTGAGATCTTTTCCCTCATCCCGATACCGGGCCGGAGATCCACCACAAGGTCCAGCCGGGAAGACCCCGGCCTGGCGGGAACGAGCCTGATGGTCCCCCTCGCGCTGGCACCCAGATCGCCCTCGATGCTGTTCTCCCCGAGGGTCAGCAGGTTCTCCTCGAGGGAAAAAGCCGCCTTAAGGCCGGCAAGCTCAAACGGGGCCATACCGAATGCCTCGAGCAGCGGTCCCGTCAGGATAACCGAATCCGCTTTAACGGTCCCCCGGCCGTTCCATTTGCCGGAAGCAAGATCCGCGGTTTCGAAGGCGGCGCTGCCTTCCACGAAGCCATCGACCTGGACAGGCGACTGGAGAGCCCCGGAAACCCCCTGCAGATCGGCAACGAGGGACTTGACCGTGATACGGGCACCCGGACCGCCTGTCCGTATCGAAAGGCGCGCTGTCCCCAGGGGGCCTTTGAGCCTGATCCTGCCTCCCTTTTTCCCCGTCAGCAGCCCCACAAGGTCTGGTGAGACGAACGCGTCTCCCAGGAGGACACTTTCGCCGGACCAGGCTGTCTCCATCCCCTTCAGCTTGAGAGCCAGGGGGAAACCGAGGGAAGCCTCGTCAACCGAAACAGCCGAACCCGTCATTGTGCTCAACCTGCCGTTGACAATGCTCGTCAACCGCTCCGCGGGAAAGCCGTAGAGGAAGAAAAGTGAGGTGAAAACTGAAAAGATCGCAATGTATATGAGATAACGGTAAACGCCCTGGCGTTTCATCGGGCCTCCAGGGTGCTGACCATGACCGTGGCATCCAGCAGTGTCGGGTCATCGAAACGGGTCTTGATCCTCAGCCTGGAGGTGACAGCGGACTGCTTCCTGTTTTCCAACGCTTCGAGAAGGTCGACGAGCCCCTTCAGGTCGATCTTTTCGACCCGCATCTCGACGCTTGACTGCACCACACCCGATTCCAGCTCACTGGTGAACGGTTTCATGCTGGCTATCTTGTCGGCCAGGCCAAGCTTCTTCGCTTCCGACTCCATGAGGGCCAGAAGGGATCCGTCGGAACCGCCCGCAAGAGCCCTCTTTTCCAGGAGCTGCAAAGCGGACTCCAGTTCCCGGTACTGCACCGTGATCAATCTGAACCGGGCCATTTCGTCCTGCTTGCGCAGGGCCATGCTCTCGTATCGCCTCTGGCTGTCCACAAGGGGCTGGATGATGAACCCGTAAAGGATCGCCAGCCCGACAAACGCGGCGGCCCCTGCCACAAGCCATCTCTCCCGCGGGGATAATCGCCCGAGCAGGTCGGTCATCTTACCGGACCTCCATGACGAGGCGGAAGGTCACCTTGTTGAGATCGGCGCCGACCTGGGCGTTTTGCACCTGAACCTGGGCGAACATGGGATCCCCTTCGAGGCTGGATTTGATCTTGTCCACGGCGTCGAAGGAGGAAACGGACCCTTCCAACCTCAGCTTTCGGGAATCGTAGGACAGTTCGTCGAGCCTCAGGGCGACGTCAGGAGGCACAAGCGCACTCAGCCGGGACAGGGCCCCGAGGGCGCTTCCACCGGAAAGGCCTGCCAGGGTCTCCGTTCTCTTCTTGAGAAGTTCCAGTTTCTCGGTCGTTTGCGCGATCTCGTTCACCACCCTCGTGCCCGGGAAAAGCTCCGTAAACTCACTTTCCATTCGCGTCACGTACCCGTTGTACTCCTTTCTGGCGCTGTCGAGGCCGAGGACGAGGCTTCCAATTCCCAGCAGCAGAGCGAGGACAGCAATGGCCGCTGTCCGGATGATGGGGCCCTTGAGGTCCTGGAGGGGCCGGCTTTCAAGGAACTGCCCTTGTCTCAGGTCGAAGGGCAGCCCCCCCCTTGCCCCCACACCGCGAAGGGCCAACCCGAAAGCGGGCAGGTGATCCTGCAGGTCGCCGGCCACCACGGCAGGCTCTGAGACGATCCCCAGTTCCAGAGACCTGGCGATCCTCAAGGTGCCCTCTGCACTGAGCATGGGAGCCAGCGTATCCATGGGTCCCGCTCCCATCAGGCAAATCCTGTCACCGACTCTGGACAAGGGCCTGACAGCGTCAGCCAGAAGGGCGGCGTCGGGTTGGTCCCGTCCGGACAGATGGTAACGCCTGATACCTGCGGGAACGGAAGAACGCATCTCCACAACCACCGCATCGGTGTGGCCGCACCAGACGACGACACCTTCGTCGATCCCGGCCCGCAGAGAGGCGGCGATGATACCGACACCCGTTGTCTGGACCCCTCTGACCCCGGCATCGGGGCCCACCATCTCCAGGACACGCGAGATGGTATCGTTTTCCACGGCCAGGACGGTCACCGAGACGCCGTCACCTTCCTGAGGGCCATCCAGATAATCGGCGACGAAGGTCCCCGGGGGCAGGGGGATCTCCCCTTCCAGTTCAGAGTGAAGGACCTGCATGATCCGGTTCCGGTTCCTGAAAGGAAGTGTGAGGGATTTGCGGAACACCAGGGCATCAGGGATCCCGATCACCACACAGGACATCTCGTACCCTTCCACGCCCGCCTTTCGAATCCCGTTTTCCCATGACGTATGGGTATCCGGGCCTTCCGGTTCAAAGGACGCCATCCGGGACAGGGCGAGGCTGCGCGGCGTGGCCGTCAGTTCAGCAACCCTGACGGTACCGTCGGCCTCGAGGGATATGCCTGTGGATCTTCGTTCAAACATTTTAATTTCCAGTCATCCCTGGGGGATAAAGTTCCTGGTTAACGGATGACTGAAAATTAAAATGTGGATATGCTGGTTCCATTTATCCGGCCTTGTTCCTCAGTGAGACAGTTCGGTATCATCCGGATTCATGAAACCTGGATCCGTGTCCCATTTCTTCCGGTTAGAATGCCATCGACCTATGGAGACTCCACTTCGACTGAAGACTTCCAGTAAGCCAAATTGTAATTTTCACAAATCCTTTTGATAATGTGAACCAATTTCTCTTTGTGCCGGTTCACATTATCAAAAGGATTTGTAGTAAACAAGCTTGACCGCCTGACCTGTCCTTCTGAAGACGCCGAAGGCCTGGCTGGAAGCCGACGGCGTTTCACCGGTGATCCTGGCCGAAAAATGGGAGCTGGAAACGTCGACCAGGGAAGCGAGGGTCTCGCTGTAGAACTGATCCCCGGGAAAGCCGGGCACGTCCTTGATCTGGGCGGGGGAAGTGAACGGTTCGGTGTCCCTGGAGGCCACGATCTCCTCTGCCAGCTGCCGGTCTATCTCCGGAGCCAGCGCCATGAGGACTTCCACCGGGGCCGTATTGATGTTCACTTTCCGGTAGTCACCGGCCTTATCCCCGTAAACGGTGACAAACCGCAGAAGGGGCGGTACCTCACCCTCACCCTGGTACAGCAGGATCGGCCCGATCCCCTTGACCAGTGCCAGCTCGTCAACGGTCATCAAATAAGTGTCCGGGCAGCTGTACTCCGGGACCAGGGACCCGTAGTAGGAATCCTCCGCCCCGAAACCGGTCACGGTGCTGTCCTCATCCATCCAGTCCACGAGACTGTCAACGATCTCATCGGCCCTGGATTCTGTCAGGCCGATGATCATGAGAAGATCCAGGAGGCGGATCTCGGCCAGTTCGGTAAGCTCATCGGACATCCGATCCTTGTTGACAAGGTCCAGGACGTTCAGCTTCCCTTCCTCGTCGGTGACCTTTCCCACAGCCCAGCCCACATCCGCGATGGGAACTGCCCCCATGTCGTTGGCAGCCGCCCAGTCGTCATTGAAGGAGTCCACAGCTGTATCATCCTCTGCCAGCGCGGCGCTGACCATGGCCAACCCGGATCTTGCCAGGTAACCCGCCTGTGTCTCGTGCGCGGCACTGGCCGCGATCCCGGAGGCCAGGTCCACGCCGGACCGTGTCGCCAGGACCGCGACCGAAAGGAGGAAGACCGCCACGATGGCAAGGATCATGGCAATCCCCTCTTGCCTTTTGAATTCAGCCACCGGGTATTCAGTCACCATCATGCCCTCGACCTTTTTCGCATTTGTCTTTCTCTGTGACCTGGTTTATTGTAGTCAAGCTTTTTATTTATAGCACCTTGCCCGCCTCTGGTGATTCGAGGGTCTCAACGGAGCCCTTACCTTGCTTCATGCGGGCTAAGGTGCAAACGGGGCGCTAGCTTGCTCTGTGCGAAGGTCGACAACGTCGCCTTAATGGCACAAGACGGTAGTCACCCCGCTCACACGCTTGAGATTTTCTGTTATAGCAAGCTCCGTGGTGAATGCTCTTTACGCTCTGACGGCATACGCCTGAGATCGCTTCGCCTGGGCAGGTTCCTTTCACCCCCACCTCGGTCCTCCCCCCTCGGCAGTCACTTTCACCCCCACCTCTGATCCTCCCCCCTCGGCAGGGGGAGGAAGGGTAAGGAAGTAAGCCTACATGAGGGGAGGAAGAATATGGAAATTGACTATATTTGGGCTCGCGATGACAAGCTTTATCCCCCGACATTCAGCATTCCTACGCATTTCTCCGTGCCTCCGTGGTGAAAACCAGGCCTTTGCGCCGCTCGGCCGAAACTTGACAGGGTCGCAAAAAGTTCAGTCCGGGACTTTTCCTGGCTCATTGATGTTCTGGGGAAAGGGAAAAGCGCCGTTTTTCCCGTCCGTCAGGATTACTCCGGGAGGTAGGCAAGGACGAGGTAGCTTTCCTCCCGCCTCCCCTCGGACCAGCGGACGGTGAGTTGCACCTCCTTCAACCCGGCATACTCGGTGTCAACCACGACTCTTTCCCACCGGTACAGGCCGCCTTCATCCTGTCCCTCCCCGGATGCCAGGCCTTCGGTCCCGGAGCTGAAAACCTCCTCCATCTGTTCTCCAGCCAGCCTGACGGCTCCCAGCAGACGTTGGGAATGAAGAGCCCTGGACGAGTTGAGCCCATCGGTCTGGAGGAGCACCAGGAGCGACAGCCCCAGGATGGAAAGGGCCGCCAGGACCTCCAGGAGGGTGAAGCCGGATTCACCCCTTCTCCTCCGCGGCTGCGTGATCATCTAGAGCCCCGCAGCCAGTTCGAGGTAGCCTTCGTTGACAGTCACCCGTCCACCGAAAGGCGCGGGAATGACCGTGAGAACGCGCCCGCGGTCATCGGCCAGATGCACGAGGGACGGTTCGACCTGTCCCCGCGGGGAGATGTGGATCGAGCCCTCCCCCTCCCGGGTCTTGCCCCCGCTGCCGGTCACCACATCGGTCATATGTTTCTGACCCAGCACCGCGGGACGCAGCTCGTCATCCTTGATAAAGGTACCCTCCGGGCCGAAATAGGAAAGCTCGATACTGTTCTCTTCAAGGTCCAGGTCGACACGGTAATATCGACGAAGGGATACGGCACGGGAGCGGGCCAGCAGGAGTGCGTTGCCGATCTTGCGGGCGCTGCGGTAGATCCTGGTGCCGCCAACATCGGGCAGCCTGGGAAGGGTGATACCCACCACGAGAGCGACTACCGTGACCACGATCACGATCTCGAGAAGCGTAAAGCCGCCGGATGCCGCCCGCGACAAGTCGGCGTGACTGGCTGGTTTGTCGGAAGACATGTTATCCGGTTCCATTTTGTCGAAGGACAATCAACACCCGGAAGGCTGTATCGGGTTCTCCGGCAGGCCCCGGGCTGTCACTGGAGGTTCCAGGACTCGACGTCGGCGTTTCGATCGTCCCCGCCCTCGACGCCGTCCGCACCGAAGGAGATGATGTCGAAATCACTGTGCATACCGGGAGAAAGGAAGACATATTCGTTGCCCCAGGGATCAGCCGGGACTTTGCCCTTCTCGAGATACCCGCCTTCACGCCACTTCCCCGGGATGGGATCGGTGGTGGGTTCACGTACAAGAGCCTCCAGGCCCTGATCGGTCGTGGGGTAAAAACCGTTATCCAGGTAATAGGTCTTCAGGGCCGTCTCCATGTTGGCTATGGTCACCTCCGCCTTCAGGCGTTTCGCCTTTTCAGGCTCCCCAAGGAACCTGGGCGCGACGATGAACGCCAGGGTCGCCAGGATCACCATGACCACCATGAGCTCGATGAGGGTGAAGCCTTTTTGACCGCTATTTCTCAAATATTTCATACCGAATCTCCTGACAGTTAAAATCCGACATTCCAGATTCCAAATGTTAAAAAGCTGTAACGCAGAGGGCCGCCGTTCGACAGGCTCACAGCCCTGAGCAAACGTAAGTACGTCGAAGGGCAGATAGCGCCCTTTTCCCGGCGCTGCCGCAGGGGGCCGCAGCTAAAACCCTGGATCTTGGATGGTATTCATGAACCAGGTTAACTGCGGTTCTCTGCGGGTCGGGCAGCCTACCAGCGAGCCGCCCATCTGCGTTAAAGCTTTTATTGTTACTACAAAAGTTACGCTTTCCCCAAGGTTCAGTCTTCCTCCGATTTTCTCCGTGTCTCCGTGGTGAACTCCCTTCAGGGTGTTTACGGCAGACGCCTGAACCCTTCCCCCTGATTTTCGCCTTTCTCTGTGTCCTCTGCCTGCCCTGAGTCACGCTGATGGCGTGATCGAAGGGTGTCCTCTGTGGTAAATAAAGCCTTTTCACCCGGTTCGAACGAGTTGGTTCATTTCGAAGATCGGCAGCAGGATGGCCACCACCACGAACAGGACAACGCCCGCCATGACAAGGATCAGCGCCGGTTCGAGGACCGCCGTCATGGCCTGCACCGTCCGGGTGACCTCCTCTTCATAGGCATCCGCTACTCCCGTGAGCATCTCCGCTAGTTCACCGCTCTGTTCCCCCACTGCCACGATCCTCGGCAGAAGGGGGGGGAACACCCCGCTTGCGCGGAACGCGTCTGCAAGGGAGCCCCCCCGGGAAACCGAGACGGCGGCTTGTCTTACCGCGTCGGACAGGATCCTGTTCCCCATGACGTCGCTCACGACCTCCAGGGATTTTATGAGGGGAACACCGCTGGCCAGGAGCGTCCCCAGGATGTGTGACAACCTCACGGTGGCCACCTTGAGGGATAGCTTGCCGGCCATGGGAAAGCGAAGCCTCAGTGCATCCACAGAGGACCCGAACCTTCCGCTTCGCGACAGGAACCGCCATCCGATCACGGCAAGAAGGACAACCGCCAGGATGACGATCCAGTACCTTGAAACCAGTCCGCTCACAAAAAGGAGGATCCGTGTTGGAACGGGCAGCGCCCGGCCGAAATCGGCGAATATCCCCACAACCTGGGGCACGACGTAGGCGAAAAGGAAAAGGAGGAAGACCGCGCCGAGAACCGTCATCACGATGGGGTAGACCAGGGCCGCCATGACCCTTCCCCTGAGGCGCACCTCTTTTTCCAGGGTGTCGGCAAGGCGTTCCATGATCCGCTCGAGGAATCCTCCCGATTCGCCGGCCCGGCACATCTGGACATACATGGCGGGAAAAACCCGGGGGTACCGTTCCAGGGCTTCGTGAAACGCCGCACCCTCGTTGACCAGGTTCCGGACCCCTGAAAGGGTCTTGCGAAGGGCCGGTTTTTCAAGCTGCTCGACCAGGGCCTCCAACGCCTGCACCAGGGGAAGGCCCGCACGCAGAAGGGTGGAGAGCTGGCGGGTCATGGAAGCAAGGTCCGCTCTGCTGACGCGCCTGCCGATTGAGATCGATTCCCCGGATGCCACCGAACCGCCCTGGGCGGCCGAAGACAGGGATACGATATACAGGCCGTCCTTTTTGAGACTCTCCCGCGCGGACTGCTGAGAAGCCGCCTCGACGAACCCGGCCTTCCTCTTCCCCCTGCCGTCGAGGACGGTGTACTCAAACAGGGGCATGGCCGTTTTCTTCCTGGGTCACCCTGAGGACCTCCTCGATGGTGGTCACACCGGCAAGGACCTTGGAAGCCCCGTCCTGCCTGAGGGTCCGCATCCCTCCTTCGAGGGCTGCCCTTTTTATCGTCCCGCTGTCGGGGTTCTGGAGTACAGCCGCCTTGATCACATCGTTGACCAGCAGCAGCTCGTAGATCCCCGTCCTGCCCATGTAACCGGTGTCCAGGCACTGTTCACATCCGACACCTCGCCAGATGCCTCCCTCGGGGATCTGATCCTCCTTGATCCCGATCTCGTCCAGTTCTTCTTTCAGCGGCTGATACTGGCGACGGCAATTCGAACAGATACACCTGACGAGCCGCTGGGCCAGGATCGAGGTCACGGAGGATGCCACGAGGAACGGCTCGACCCCCATATCGATGAGCCTGGTCACCGCGCCGGCGGCGTCGTTGGTGTGGAGGGTGGAGAAAACGAGGTGGCCGGTCAGGGACGCCTGGATGGCGATCTCCGCCGTCTCCAGATCCCTGATCTCCCCCACCATGATGACGTTGGGGTCCTGGCGAAGGATGGACCTCAGGCCCGTGGCAAAGGTCAGGTTGATCTTCGGGTTGACCTGGATCTGACTGATGCCGGTGAGCTGGTATTCCACGGGGTCTTCGATGGTGATGATGTTCTTGTCCGCGGAGTTGATCCGTGTCAGGGCACCATACAGGGTCGTCGTTTTTCCGCTTCCGGTTGGACCCGTCACCAGGCTGATCCCGTGGCTTGAGGTCGTCACACGCTCCATGGCCCGCAGATGGTCGCCCGCCATCCCGATATCCTCAAGCCCCAGCAGCACCTGGCTCCTGTCCAGGAGCCTCAGGACTCCCCTTTCTCCGAAGCTGGTGGGCACAGTGGATACCCTGATATCGATGTCCTTTCCCGCTATCTTGATCCTGATCCGCCCGTCCTGGGGAAGGCGTTTTTCCGCGATATCCAGGTTGGCCATGACCTTGACCCTGGAGATGATGGGAGAGTGCAGTTTTTTTGAAAGATGGTGCGCGTTGTGGAGAACACCGTCAACGCGGTAACGGATGGAAAGGGTCCCCTCGAAAGGTTCGATGTGGATGTCGCTTGCCCTGTCCTTGACCGCCTCGTAGAGCACCGAGTTGACGAAGTTGATGATGGGAGCCTCGTCGGAAGAGTCAAGGAGGTCCTGGGGTTCATCCAGGTCGGACACGCGGATGGCCAGATCACCGTTCTCGAGGTTCTCGATGACCTCCTCGGCGGATTCGGATGATCTTTCGTAGGTCAGGTTGATGGCCTCCGAGATCGACTTCCTGGTGCTCAGGACCGCCTGGACCTGGTCGGAGAAAAGGGTCCGGACGTTTTCCAGCACCTCCTCGTCGATCCGGCTGACGGCGGCGTAGAGGCTGCCGTCCTCGGGGTCCCGGAAAGGGAAAACGGTGTGTTTTCTCGCAAACTGGATAGGAAGGGGGTGTGGAAGGTTCCTGACGGACGGCCCCGAGGGCAGATCGGCACGGAAGGGGATCCCGGCCACCTCACCGACCACCGTGAGGTACTGGTCCTCCCCGAGGTAACCTGCGTCCACCAGGAAATTGCCCAGCCCAACCCCTTTGCGGCGTGCCTGATAATCGGCCTCGACCAGCTGCTCAGGACTCAGGAAGCCGCCCTCGGAAAGGGCCTTTCTGATCAGGTCATCGAGGGCAGCTGGTGTCATGGAGCCTTTTCCTGCTCGCTCTGCTCCCCCGGCTCAAGGGGATCTGCCGCCTCGTCGTCGCCGAAATCCATCCTGTCCCTGATTTCGGCGGGGATCTCCTGGATGCTGTCGACCCTTTCACCGGCAATTGTCTGGAGCCGCTGGGAACTGGAGATGACATGGGGGGTCAGGAAGATGAGGAGGTTCGTCTTTTCAGATCTCGTCGTCTGGGAACGGAACAGGGGACCGAAGAGAGGGAGGCTTCCCAGGACCGGTACCCGGCTTGTGTTTTCGATCTTGTCGTCCCGGATCATCCCGCCGATGACCACCGTGTGGCCATCCTTGACGACCACCGTGGTGTTGGCCTGGCGCTTGAGGGTCGTGGGAGCCAGTTCCTGGGTGCCGATGGCGTTGGACACGAGGGCCTCGAGCTTGCTGAAGATATCCAGCTTCACGAAACGGCTGCTGTTGATCTGGGGGGTCAGTCTCAGGGTAAGTCCCACGTCCCGGTAATCGAAAGTATAGATGGGCTGGTTGTTGGCGTCAAACTTCTGGCTGGTCTGGAACGGCACAGTCTGACCGACTATGATCTCGGCTTCCTTGTTGTCGGTGGTGACAATGGTGGGAGTGGACAGGATGTTGACATCGGAATCGGTCTTCAGGACACGGATGAGCGCACCCAGGTTGGGCAGGGCCACACCGTTGAAGTTGATCTCGTTCCCGATGGCTCCCAGCACGAGACCGTTTGGCATGGCGGGGAGGCCGGCAACGGTCTGGTCGATCTGCCCGAAGCCGGATCCGGCTATGCCCAGCACTTCCCCGTCAAAATCCTCGGCAACCCTCCACTCCACGCCAAGTTCCAGGGTCTTGGTGAAGGACACCTCGGCGATGAGGACCTCCACCAGCACCTGTTCCCGCGGGATGTCAAGCTTGGCGATGACCGCCTTTAACGCTTCCAGCTCTTCCGGGGTTGCCGTGATCACCAGGGCGTTGGTGGCCGTATCGGCGATGATGGAGATGCCCGACTTGACGTTCGGGCCCCTGGGCGGCGCCTTGGCCGCTCCCGGAGCGGGCGCACCCTCGGTCTGGGGGAGGGACTCTTCCAGCGGGATCCCGGATAGGACACTGGAAAGCTCGTTGGCGTCAGCGTGCTGGAGGTAGTAAACGTGGATCTTCCCGGCCCCCTCCGGAACCAGGACGTCGAGCTTTCCGACGAGGTCCTCGATGCGGTCAAGGGACTGGCTGTCGCCGATGGCAATGAGGGTATTGGTCCTCTCGTCAGCGATGATCTTGACCTGGGAGGCCGCTGCCGCGGCCGCGGGCTGCTGTCCGCGGGCCGCCCTGCCGCCCTGCGCCGACGCCGGGGACTGGCTCTGGATAACCTGTGTGATCTTGGCGGCCAGGTCCTGGACAGGGGCGTAACCCACCGGGATGATGCGCACTTCCTCCCTTGCCCCGGGCACATCCACCATGGCGATGACCTGGCTGAGCCTGGTCAGGAGGGACTCGGTTGTGGTCACGATGAGGAGGTTGGTGGGCGGATAGGACGAGATGCTGTCGGTCTTGGGGATGAGGGGCGCCAGGAGGTTCTTCAGATCCTCGGCCTCGGTGTACTGGACAGGGATGACCTGGGTGACGTAGGAGTCGAGGATTGATTCCCCTTCTGACCTGCCCACCTTCATCTCGATGCCGTAGCTCGAGATATTGGCAGCCGGTACGATCTTGTTGATCTTGCCGGCCGGCACCATGGCGAACCCTTTCACCTGGAGGATGGAAAGGAAGACCTGGTAGATCTCCGCCGCAGTCAGCGATTTCGGACCGATGACGGTCACCTTCCCCTGGACACGGTCGTCGACGAGAAAGTTTTTCCCGGTGATCTCGCTCACCGTTTCGATGACCTGCCGGATCTCGACATCGTTAAAATCGATATTGTAGCTCTTGGCAGCCCCCGCTCCCGATGGACACAGGAAAAGGGCCGCCGCGAGAAAGACCATTAACGTAACTTCAAGTTTTGACATCATGTCGTCACCTTATATCGTACTGAAGTGTAATGTTCTTCCTGAACCGCTCCAGATCCACGGCGACGCTGCTTTCGTCCCTCAGTTGCGTAAACATCTGGAGCGCCTGTTCCGGCCCGGTGATGTCAAGGCCGTTGACCCTTTTTATGATATCCCCGTTCACCATCCCCAGTTGGGCGAACAGGCTGCCGGGGCGGATATTGAACACCTTGAACCCGTCAGGTTTGCCGTCCGCGAAGTGGGGGACCACCCGTATCTGGGTCAGCAGCTTGTTGAAATCCTGCAGGACCCCTTCGACCTCGCGCCTGTCCATGACATAGCTGTTGTCGCCCATCTTGCGGACGGAGATATCACCGCTGGCGGTGTCACCCGCGGGAGAAGGTCGCTGCCGTCGGGACCGGGCTGCCGCCTGCCTCGCCGGCGGCGAGGGAACCCCATCCTCGGCCCTTTCCAGGATCTCTTCCTGCCCGTTCCGGACCAGGACCACCCGGTTCCGGCTCACGGAAGCCAGCTCGACTCCCTCCTGGATCTCCTCTCCGGCGAAATAGAGCTGCTGCTGCCTCGTGCCGGTGTCCTGGATGACGGCAAAAGAGCGCTTTCCTTCCACCTGGACCACGGTGCCCAGCAGTTTCAGCGGGAGGGTGCTTTCCGGCAGTTTCTCCAGGTCATCGTCACTGATGTCCACCGGAGACCTGGACGATCCGTCGATCCGGCTGCCGAAAAGGTTCTTTCCCAGGATCGCTCCCGTATCGGTCGGGGGGGCGATCCTTGCCCCGGCAGCATCCTGAACGCCCGACACGGCGGCAGGCCGTGCCGGCTCAGATGGCGATACCAGTATGGCGGAAACGACCCGGGACGCGAAAAGAGCCGCGAGGACAAGGAGGGCCACGTCGGCAAAAGTAAAAAGGAATCTGTAGTTCCGGATCGGTTCCAAACAGGTCAGTTCTCCAGCAACGGATCCTTACCAGAGTGGATCCAGGTAATCGGGCTCATCCAGCGTCCCGAAATAGTAGATCCCGCCTCCGAAAAGAGGGATGGGAATGGTCACCAGGTCGTCATCATCGGTGTAATAGGAAAGCTGGAACTCCTTCCCCTGGAGGTGCGGCTCAGCGGTGGGCAGGGGGCGCTGCTTGTTCACAGCCTGGACCTTCAGGATCCCGAGGTAGCCGGAGGGCGTTGCGGCGTAGGCCACCGCTTGACCATCCTCATCGGTGTTATAGATGATCCTCAGCTGATTGGCAGTGCTCGACCCGGCGGCAAGAGAACCGGCAAACCAGGCCGCGGTCCTCTGCTTAAAACCAGCGGGATCACCACTGTCAAAGGGTAAGCCCATCACGTCCGCCGTGCCCACCGCACTCTCGATAAAGCTGAACACGTTCTGGTGAGCGACGTTTGTAGAGGCTGATGACATGGACAGACCACTGCTCTGAGTGGTGGCATAGTAGTAACCCGACCAGGTGTAAAACGCGCCCAGCTTGGATTCCCTGGTGACCAGGCGATCCGGGTTTTCCTGGATGACCCTCCACACGTACTCGCCTTCTCCCCGGGCGGGATCCCGGCCGAGGGCGAACCCCTCGTATTTCCAGGTCGCTCCGAGGGGCCAGACGGTGGAACCTGCCGCGTAGCTGAAGGTTGTGTAAAACGCCTGGTCGTCCGAGGCCCAGGCGGGACCCGTCGTGTCCGCCGGCTCGGCAATGGTCACCTGGGAATCGGCAATGGAAGAGTTGCCGTATTCGTCGATGGCCCGCACCACGTAGTTATAAGGGACCCAACTGGGTATATTGGAGAGAATAATTGAGGTTTGGGCCGCCGCGCTCAGGTTAACATGCTCCATCGCTTCTTCAGCGTTGGTCCATGAAGCCGGCGCCCAGTAAACCCTTCGGATAAGGTTCGATGAATCGGCCGCGGCCGCGATGTTAAGCTGGACCACCCCCGCGCCCAGCTTGACCACGGTAAGCACAGGGGTCGTGAGAAATGCCGGCTTAACGGTCTCAAACAGGCTGGCGGAAGGCGTTCCATCTATAATCGAGGAGGCAATGCCTACGTTCCCGTCGCTATCGAAGGGCTCGATACCGATGGAGTACGTCACGCCGCTGAGAAGGTATTCGATATCATGCGGGGAAGACCCCGGGCAGGAGATCTCTTCCCGGACAAACCTGGGGTCGAACGGCCTTGTGTTAAACGCGCCACTTGGCGCGGCATAGATCCGGAGCGAATCACTGGGAGCACAGTTGAACGCCACCGTCAGGGTACCGCCATCTGGGTTATCTGTAACCACCAGGCCGCTGACACTGCCAAGGGTATTGCCCTCTTCCCTCGGTGCGGCCATGCGCTCACCCCGCGGTGTTCCAGCAGTAACGGTGTCCAGGTTGGAAGCCTCGTCCCGGGCTGCCAGTGCAAAGGTATACGGAACCCCGTTTTTGAGGACCAGGCCATCGTTGAGTGTGCCTATACCGACCTGGAACCTGGCTGCCGAACCGTCGATGGAGTAGGAAAGGTCCCTGAGAACCGGGTTGCTTTCCAGGTCGGACCCGTTCCAGTGTGATGCCGGCGCGTAATAAAGATCGTAAGCCGTCGCGGGTGTACCCGCTCCGTCGAAAGCCTGGCTTGCCCACAGGACCACCTGGTTGACCGTGGATGCGCTCTCTGCCCGCTGGATCCCGGCCAGGGGCACCTGCCAGTCCGGCGCCTGGTAGGCTGCGTTGGCCGGGTTCATGGCCGCCCCGTACTGGACATGATCCACGATGCCCAGGGGGTATCGCGTATCTGTGTCGTCGTCCTCCCAGAGCTGGACCGTGAAATCGACGGTCACACCCATGGAGGGATCCTGGCGCCACCAGAACACCGGTTCCGGGCTGTCCCTGAACTCGTCGGTGTCGTTGCCGGCCCTGAAACCGGAAGGGTTGGATCCGTCGGTGAGCCACTGGTTGTCGGCGGGAGACTCAAGGGCGTCGGCAAGGTAAACGCTCACCACCGTGATCTCCCCCTTGTTGACGGGAACGGTCAGGAGGTCGCTGCCTCCGGCGAAGGGCCTGTTGGCGAAGGACAAAGGCACCAACTCTCCGGAGATCTGGCTTGCCAGGGGCACCCATCCTGTCCCCCCCTGGGGATCGGTGAGGGAATCCATCTCCATCTGGAGGTAATGCGGGCCCGCGACACTCAGGCTTTTAAACACCTGCCCATCACTGAATTGGGTGCCGGTAATGACCGTGTCGCTGCCGTCAAGGATGAACGAAACGCCTTTCACAGGACCGCCCTGGGCGTCAAAGACCTCCACCACGATGGCGGTCTCTTCGGGCAGGGGGATCCAGCACCCGGTTGTCGTGGCGGCGAGGGTGAGCAGCAGGGCCATCATCGCCGGCTTGTGAAAGCTCATGTTGTCATCTCCTTGATCACTGCGGGCACGTTTTCGATCAGTTGGCCCAGCCCGTCCGGTTTTTTCCCGCCTGCCTGGGCCATGTCGGGCCGCCCTCCCCCCCCTCCTCCGATGACCGGGGCCAGTTTCCTGACAAGTTCTCCAGCGGAAAACCGGTCCGTGAGCCCCTTGCTGACGCGGACGATGAGGGCTGCTTTATCCCCGTCCCTGGTGGCCAGGACCACGATACCTTCACCGATCCTGTCGAGCACGCGGTCGGCGGTGTCACGGAGGGAGGCGGCGTCCTGCCCGGGCAGTTCGGCCGCCAGGCAACGAACGCCCTCAACCTCCCGGACCCTGCTTTCAAGGTCCGTCCCGCCTCCCGATGAAACGCTCCGCATGAGTTCCCTGATCTTCTTCTCCTGCTCCTGGATCGAGCTGAGGAGTTTGCCCAGGCGGCCCGGGAGTTCCGCCACCGAAACTCTTGCCGAGGCGGCCATCTCCCGGAGGAGCCCCTCTTCGGCCCGAAGCCTGTCGATGATCCCGGTGCCCGTGACCCCTTCCACGCGCCTCACTCCGGCGGCGATGCCGCTCTCCTGGGCCACCTTGAAAAGACCGATGTCACCCGTTCTGTTCACGTGGGTGCCGCCGCAAAGCTCCATGCTCACACCCGGAACACTGACCACCCGGACCGTGTCCCCGTACTTTTCGCCGAAAAGGGCCATCGCCCCCTCGTCGAGGGCCTCCTGGGCGGTCATCAGCCTGCTCCGAACATCCAGGTTCTCCAGGACATGGCGGTTCACCACATCTTCCACGAGGCGAACCTGCTCGTCGGTGAGCGCTTCGAAGTGCGTGAAGTCGAACCGGAACCGGGAAGGATCAACGAGGGATCCGGCCTGCTGAACATGCTCCCCGAGGATCTGTCTGAGTGCCGCGTGGAGGAGGTGGGTGGCGGTGTGGTTGCGCCTTGCAGCTCCCCTGCTGTCGTGATCGATCTCGGCGATGCAGATCCGGCCGGATTTCATGGCGCCCTCCCGAAGGCGGCACCTGTGGACCGTCAACCCGGGCAGCGGTTTTGAAGTGTCCAGGACCTCGGCCCGGAAACCGTCTCCCTCCAGAGTACCCGTATCCCCGGCCTGACCGCCACTTTCTCCATAGAAAGGTGTCCTGTCCAGGATAACCAGGACATCGCCGTCGCCTGTAAAGGATTCAACCACCTCATCGTCCGCTGCGAGGGCCGTGATCCTGGCCCCTTCGGTGCGTTCCTCATCGTACCCGGTGAAGGTCACCGGGCCTGCGGCCTGGAGGATATCCCTGAAAAGCTGGGGGATATCTTCGGCTCCGGACCCGGACCAGGCGGCGCGGGCCCTCTCCTTCTGACGGGACATCTCTGCGTTGAAACCGTCAACGTCCACATCGATTCCGCTCTCGGCGGCGATGTCCTGGGACAGGTCCAGGGGAAAACCGTAGGTGTCGTAAAGCCTGAAAACCTCGTCCCCGGGAAGGGCGGATCCTCCGGCGCCCTTGATCTGGCCGATGAGGGACGACAGCCGGGCCAGCCCCTGGTCAAGGGTCCTCCCGAAACGCTCTTCCTCCAGGTGGACCACCTTCCGGACCGTTTTCATGTTGTCCACAAGTTCCGGGAAAACGTCCCCGAGAACATCGCCCACCCTGGGGCAGATACGGTTTAAAAACGGCTCGTCCACTCCCAGGAGCTTTCCGTGGCGGGCGGCGCGCCGCATGATCCTCCGCAGCACGTACCCGCGCCCCTCGTTGGAAGGGAGGACACCATCCGCGACGAGGAACGTAACAGCCCGGACGTGATCGGCGATAACCCTCAGGCTGACGTCGCTTTCCTCTGCTGTCCCATACTCGACACCGGAGATCCTGGCCGCTTCCTCGACGAAGGGAAAGACCAGGTCCGTGTGGTAGTTGCTGTCCTTGCCCTGGAGGACAGCCGCAAGCCGCTCAAGGCCCATGCCGGTATCGATGCTTGGCTTGGGCAGGGTGTGGAGCTCTCCGCCAGCGTCCCGGTCGTACTGCATGAAGACCAGGTTCCACAGCTCCAGGAACCTGCCGCAGTCACAATCAGGTCCGCAATGGGCAGTCCCGCAACCCGTGCCTTCCCCCAGGTCGATGAGGATCTCGGAACATGGGCCGCACGGACCGGTTTCGCCCATCGACCAGAAGTTGTCCTTTTCACCAAGCCTGTAAATACGGTTTTCTGGGACTGACGCCACTGTCCGCCACAGGTCGTGGGCCTCGTCGTCATCGGTAAAGACGGTGACCACAAGACGGCCGGGATCGAGACCCATGGTATCTGTCAGGAACTCCCATCCGAAAAGGATGGCATCTTCCTTGAAGTAGTCCCCGAAGGAGAAGTTGCCCAGCATCTCGAAAAACGTGTGATGCCTGGCCGTCCGTCCCACGTTTTCCAGGTCGTTGTGCTTTCCGGACACGCGCATGCACTTCTGGGTCGAAACGGCCCGGACATAACCCCTTTTTTCCTTACCGAGGAAAAGGTCCTTGAACGGGACCATCCCGGCGTTCGTGAAGAACAAGGTGGGATCGTTGTGGGGAACGAGGGAGGAACTGGGCACCCGCTGGTGCCCCCGCTCCTCGAAGTACTTGAGAAACATCTCCCTTATCTGGGCTCCGGTCAAGACAGTTTCTCCTCAAGATCGATGTCGTCCAGGACGGCGCGCACCACGTCGGCCGTAAAACCCCTCGAACTCAGATGCCGATACAGGGCCGCCCTGGCCCTGGGACCTGCGGATCGGAGATTTCGGACCTTCTTTTCAGCGGCTTTGCGGGCGAATTCCAGTTCTGCTTCCACGGTGAGCGACAGTTCCATGGCTTCCCGGATGAGTTTTTCGGAAACTCCCTTTTGTTTCAGGTCCCTTGCCAGTCTGAGACGGCCGTGAAGACGGAGAGCCGATCGGCTGCTTATCCAGACTTCCGCGAACTGCCGGTCGTCCACATATTTGAGCCTGACAAGCCCGGCGACCACACCGTCGATGACGTCCCGGTCGAACCCGCGCCTTTCCAGTCCGGTCCGAATTTCACGCGTCGTGTGCATCCGGCGAGTCAGCGCCTGCAGGGCCCATCTCCTGGCGGATGCTGCCTCATTTCCCCCGGCCATCAGAACCGGTCGAGCTTCAGCTTATCCCCGTCTTCACTCGTCCCTCCGGGGGCCGATGCCTCAACCTCTTTCTGATCATCGCTCTGCATCTTCTCCAACTCGGACCACGCGTCCGCAGTGCCGTCGATCCCCTTGACCTTGAGGGCAAAGTCGTCCGGCCGGGTGCTCTGCCTCAGGGCTTCCTCGTAGGTGATGAGGTTTTTCTTGAACAGCATCATGAGAGCCTGATCGAAGGACTGCATGCCGTACTGCGTGTACCCGGAAGCGATGATGTCGGTAAGTTCGACCGTCCTGTCCTTGTCGATGATGCACTCCTTGACGCGGTTGGTGGCGACCAGGACCTCGACTGCCGGAACCCGCCCCTTGCCGTCGGATTTCGGCACGAGCCTCATGGAGATGATCCCCTGGAGAACACCGGCGAGCTGCATGCGGACCTGCTTTTGCTGGTAGGGCGGGAACACGGAGATGATCCGGTTCACTGTTTCCATGGCGTCCACCGTGTGGACAGTGCTCATGACCAGGTGGCCCGTCTCGGCTGCCACCAGAGCCGTCTCGATGGTCTCGAAGTCCCGCATCTCACCGACCATGATAACGTCCGGATCCTGCCTCAGCGCGCTTTTAAGGGCCGCGCCGAAGGACAGGGTGTCCGATCCCACCTCTCTCTGGTTGACGATGGACTTGACATCGCGATGCAGATACTCGATGGGATCTTCCACCGTGATGATATGAGAGGTGCGGTTCTCGTTGATGTGGTGGATCATGGCGGCGAGGGACGTGGACTTTCCGCTTCCAGTGGTACCCGTTACGAGGATCAGGCCCCGGGGCCTTAACGCCATGGTTCCCAGCACCGGGGGCAGATCGAGATCCTCGATGGTCAGGATCTTGACCGGGATGAGCCTGAAGACGAGCCCGATCGTACCCCTCTGCTGAAAAATGTTGACCCTGAACCGGCCCAGACCGGGCACGCTGTAGGCAATATCGATCTCATTGCTCCGCTTGAACTTCTCCTTCTGGGCGTCGTTCATGACGGAGAAAGCGATCTTCATCACATCTTCCTGTGTGACCCTCCTGATACTGGGCATGGGATGCAGACGGCCGTCCACCCGCAGCACCGGCGGGTTGCCGACCTTGATGTGAAGATCGGATGCCTTGTAGGCGGAAGAGGCTTTCAGAAGCTCATTGATATCAAGGATATCCTGCTCGCTCATTGCTCATCACTCCTGTTTTCCTCGTCCGGCTTACCGATCCCGAAATGCTGCCGGACCTTCTTCTCGATCTCACCGGCGGTCTCCGGGTTGTCCTTGAGGAACTGCCGGGCGTTTTCCCGGCCCTGGCCGATACGTTCGTCGCCGTAGGAGTACCAGGCTCCGCTCCTGGTTACGAAACCGGCCTCCAGGGCCATGTCGATGAGGGCACCTTCCCTGGAGACCCCTTCCCCGTCGATCATGTCGAACTCTGCCTGGCGGAAAGGCGGGGCCAGCTTGTTTTTCACGACCTTGACCCTGACGCGGCTGCCCACAGGCTTGTCACCATCCTTGAGAGTGCCGATACGGCGGATATCCATGCGGACAGACGAATAGAACTTCAGGGCGTTCCCGCCGGTGGTGGTCTCCGGGTTCCCGAACATGACACCGATCTTCATCCGGATCTGGTTGATGAAGACCAGGGCTGTTCTCGTTTTGCTTATCGCCCCGGTCAGTTTTCGCAGGGCCTGGGACATGAGCCGTGCCTGGAGGCCCATGTGGGAATCGCCCATCTCACCCTCGATCTCGGCCCGGGGAACCAGGGCCGCAACCGAATCGATGACGATGATGTCCATGGCCCCGCTGCGGAGCAGCATTTCGACGATCTCCAGCGCCTGCTCTCCCGTGTCCGGCTGGGAGATGAGGAGGTCATCCGTACGAACGCCGAGCTTTCTCGCGTAACCAACGTCAAGGGCATGCTCAGCGTCGATGAACGCCGCTACTCCGCCCTCTTTCTGAGCCTCGGCGATCACGTGGAGCATCATGGTGGTCTTCCCGGAGGACTCCGGTCCGTAGATCTCGGTCACCCTGCCACGTGGGACGCCCCCGACACCCAATGCGATGTCCAGGGGAAGGGCTCCGGTGCTGATAACCGGTACCCCGGGAACCGCTTCGTCAGACCCCAGCCTCATGATGGAGCCCTTGCCGAACTGTCTCTCGATCTGGGTGACAGCCGCCTCGATGGCCTTCTCTTTTTCGGTTTTCTGAGTCATTTCACACAACCTCCCGGTGTCTCCGGGTCCGATGGCACTCGTAACCGAAGGATGATAGCAAATTATGTGCCGATATGCCATACAACCGGCCGAGAAATGGCCGGTTGCTCAGAGCGAAGGACAAAGATCGAAGTACGAAAAAAAAACCATCCTTTACGGCAATTCATAGCGATGAACCATTCCCGGGATGAAATGTGGAAAGGTTGATGGACCCGCAAAAAGTCCATCAACACGCCCCGCGCGGGGTGCCCAAATCAATGACCCGCCGCGCCTGGGAAGGGCGCCCGGATCGATGACCCGTGAAAACTGCCGCGCCTGGGAGAGGCGCCCGGATCAGTGACTGAAATACATGTCACTGATCCGTGAGGGAACCGGAAACCACGCTTTTCCCTTCCCATAGAGCCAAAGTCTCGCACAGGCTTTGGTGATCTATCAGCAGTCATTGATTTGTAAGGAAAGGGAAAATTCTCATTTCCTCATACCTCGCCCCGCCCTTCTCCAGGTGACTCCGGTACAGCACCATGGACATCACCTCCTGGTCACCCCAGTGCTCGTCCTCTATCTCGCCCATGGCAGCGGAAAGGCGGGCGAGGTTGATATTCCCTTTCACGCGCCCGACTGTGACGTGGGGGGAAAACTTTCTTTTTTCCCTGGGCCAACCCATCCCGGCACACACATTATCGACCCCTTCGTGCAGACGCAGCAGGGTTCCTGAGAGTTCTTCCACCCCGGCCCAGATCACCCTCGGCCGGCGCAGGCTTGGGTAAGCTCCCATCCCGGCCACAGAGACAGGAAACGGTTCGATCAGGCCGCAGATCCCGGCCAACGAGTCCGCAAGGGGGGCTATCCACTCCGGCTCGGTATCCCCGAGGAACTTAACGGTAAGGTGCATGCCTCCCGGACGGACCCAGCTGACCGGCGCCCGGGTCTCCCGGAGGGTTTCAACACCCTTCCCCAAGGCTTCGAGGATATCGGGTGCAATGGGGATGGCGAGGAAAATCCGCAGCGACTTGATTTCCAATTCCATATTCCAAATTCCAGATTCCAAAGGTAATTTAATCTAAAATCCAAAACCCAAAATCCAAAAAAACTCATGTTTTTTCCGATTCGCCGCGTCCCCGTGTCTCCGCGTCTCCGTGTCTCCGCGTCTCCGCGTCTCCGCGTCTCCGTGTCAAACGGTTTCCCCGGCTATCTCGAGGAACAGGCCAAGAGCCGCGGCAACCGCCTGTTCCCTCACCTCATCGCGGTGTCCTGAAAAATGGTACAGCCGGGAGATCGTCCCCGCAGGTACCGCGATACCGATCCACACAGTCCCCACCGGTTTATCCACGGTCCCGCCCGACGGTCCGGCGACACCGGTGACCGAGATCCCGCAATCAGCGCCGGTGACAACGGTAACCTCTCTTGCCATAATCTCGGCCACTGACCTGCTCACCGCCCCCTCGGATTCCAGGAGGTCGGCCGGAACGTTCAAAAGGTCGGTTTTAAGACGGTTGGAGTAGGCGATGATGCCGCCGAGAAAATATCCGGAACTTCCGGGAAGCGCCGTCAGACTGCCTCCGAGGAGACCTCCCGTGCACGATTCCGCCACTGCCAGTGTCAACCCTCTACGGACGCAGAGTTCCTGAACCTTCAAAGGAAAAGGACCTCCATGATCCTCAACCCTGCCCACGCGTAGACGCCGGCCAGGAGATCGTCGGCCATGATCCCCAGACCGCCCGGGAAAAACCGTTCAGCCTGGCGCACAGGCGGCGGCTTGAATATGTCGAAGAACCTGAACAGAAAGAAACCGGCGGCCACATGGAGAATGTCAGGCGGCGAGAGAAACATGGTGACGAGATACCCCGCGATCTCGTCGATGACGACCAGTCCGGGATCCTTGATCCGAAGGGCCTTTTCCATGTGATCGGCAGCGTATACTCCGATCAGGACCACCCCGGCCAGGATAGCCAGGTAAGGGATGACGCCCGCCGGCGCCAGGGCGAGATAAAGGGGGATCGCCGCCAGCGTACCCACAGTGCCTGGGGCAACGGGCGAATAACCGGTCCCCAGACCGGTGGCTACGAATCGGAGAAAGCCGGTTCCGGGTGTTCTGCCGTTCAGTGGACCCGCTCCACCACGGTGGTTCCGGCGATACGATCACCGAGACGGTTTCCATGATCATCCACGATGACAAGCCACAGCTCGATGAGGAGGATGGGAATACCCGCAATAACCAGGAGGATCCATCCCAGGAGGGGAACCGCGGCAAAAAGCAGTGCAAGGACGAAGGGGATATTCCGGTAGATGGAACCCTTCAGGTCACACAGCTCCCCCTCCCGTGTCATCACCTCGAGACCGAACACCATCTTTCCAAGGCTCTGACCCTTCTGGACACCGTCGGCGGCGGCGAGATACAGAAGGCCTGCGAGGATCCCCACAGGCGGCATGACCAGGGCGAGAGCCCACGCCACGAGACCGTCCACAAGACGCGCCATGATCCTCTTGAGTACGCTTGCCTTGGGCAGATCAGGGCTCTGTTCCATCTTTTTCTCCTTCACCAGGTCCCGCGTCTTCACGGACAAAAAGGATAAAGGCCATGGCCGGCCTCCGGCTGGCGTCGCTCATGGCAAAACGTATGCTGTCTAAAAGCCACCCCTTGGCAACCCAGCAGTTGATGATGTCCTCGATGACATCATCAGTCACCAACTGGGTTTCAACGACCTTATACATTCTCGCTCTTGGGCGATCGGCTCATGAGCGTCCTGAGCGCATCCAGCGGGTCCCGGGACCCGTAGAGAACCTGGTAGATCTCCGCGGTGATGGGCATGTCCACACCCTCGCGCTCTGCCAGGCCGTGGGCTGACCGGGTCGTCTTGACCCCCTCAGCCACCATAGGGGTGGATGCGGTGATCCGGGCGAGCTTTTCACCTTTTCCCAACCGCAGGCCGAGTGTCCGGTTCCGGGAAAGGTCTCCGGTGCAGGTCAGGACCAGGTCACCCACCCCGGCAAGTCCCTGGAATGTCAGGGGATCGGCCCCGAGAGCGGTTCCGAGCCTTGCCAGCTCAGCAAGCCCCCTGGTGATCAGGGCCGCCCTGGCGTTAAGGCCAAGCTCCAGGCCGTCACAGATCCCTACCGCGATGGCCATGACGTTCTTGAGGGAAGCGGCGACCTCGACACCCACGGGATCGGCATTGGTGTAGAACCGCAGGCTGTCAGAGTTCAGGGCCATCTGAACGTCCCGGGCCAGATCGGCCTTCACGGCTGCGATCACAGCGGCCGCAGGGAGTCCCTGGGCCACTTCCCTGGCAAAGGTGGGACCTGAGAGCGTTACCATGCGGTCCTGGATATTTCCCCCGATGGATTCAGCCAGGACGCCCGAGCTGGTGAGATAGGTCCCCTCCTCGATCCCCTTGGTGGCGTTGATGATAACGGCATCGACGGGGAGGTAGGAATGCGCCTCACTCCATACCGCTCGCGCCACGTGGGACGGCACTACCGACATCACCATCCTGGCGCCCAACAGGCAGTCCGCAAAACTCCCGGTAGGTTGAATGGTTTCGGGCAGAGTCACCCCCGGCAGGTAGACGTCATTTATCCTCGAATCGGCCATTCTGGCCGCCAGATCCTTCTCGTAAACCCACAGGCTCACCGGCATGCCGATCCTGGCGCAGTGGATAGCCAGCGCAGTACCCCAGCTTCCTCCACCGATGACTGCCATTTTCCCAATCACTTTAGTATTATTTTTATCAGTCATATCACGCCAGCCCTAGTGTGATCGACAACAATTAGATGGCTTCACAAAAAATTACCAACGCGCCCGGGTGGGTGCCCGGATCAACAACTATCCGCGCCCGGGAAAGACGCCCGGATCAAGATCGAGCCTGTAGCTGGCAGCTGATAGCTAACAGCTTTAAACAAACGCGCCTGGGAGGGGCGCCCGGATCGAGAGCCAAGGGCTGTATATTCGATCCGTGAGCAACGGGAAAACGACGCTTTTCACGTTGCGTTGAGCGAAAGCCCTGCACGGGCTTTCGCTCTTTATCCAAAGAAGATCCCCGCGATATCGTACAGGTCCATATCCACGGTCTTTAATTCCTTGACCGCCTCCGCAAGAAGCACAGCGTCTATCTTGCCGCAGACCATGGCGGCCATCATCCCGAACTTTCCAAGCTTGACCAGTTCATGAGCCTTGACCCCGAAGAGGGTTGCCAGGATCCTGTCATGGGCCGTCGGGGAGCCACCCCTCTGCACGTGACCCAGGACGGAGACTCTCGTCTCGAAACCGGTGCGTTGTTCCAGCTCCTTGGCGAGAAAATGGCCGATCCCGCCCAGACGCACGTGGCCGAATTCGTCTATCTCCTCATTCTGTTTGACGAGGCCTTCACCATGTTTGTCATCGAGCCTCGACCCTTCCGCCACGACGACGATGGAAAAGCTTTTTCCCCGGGCATGACGCGCGCGGATCGACTCTGATACTGCATCCAGGTCGAAGAGCTTTTCAGGAATGAGAATGGCATCGGCACCCCCGGCCAACCCGGAGTGGACAGCTATCCAGCCGGCGTGACGCCCCATAACCTCCACGACCATGACACGGTCGTGGGATTCGGCCGTGGTGTGAAGCCGGTCGATAGCCTCCGTGGCGACGGATACAGCCGTGTCAAAACCGAAGGTGACTTCGGTGCCGGACAGGTCGTTGTCGATGGTCTTGGGGACTCCCACGATGGGAAGGTGGTGCTCCTCGTACAGCCTGTTCGCCACGCCAAGGGTGTCCTCGCCGCCGATAACCACCAGGGCATCCAGACCGAGCCGCTTGAAGGTGACCAGAACCTGTTTACTGCCCCCCTCTTCCTTGAAGGGGTTGGTCCGGGAGGTATGGAGAATGGTGCCTCCCCTGTGGATGAGTCCCGAGACGGCCCGCAACGTCAACTCCTCGTGCTGACCCGTCATCATCCCCTTCCAGCCGTGGAGGATCCCGAGGATGTTGTCCCCCTCCTGGATCCCCTTCCTCGTCACTGCGCGGATAACCGCGTTCAGACCGGGGCAATCCCCCCCACCTGTCAAGATTCCGATCCTCATTACGAAACCTCCTGGAAAAACGGTGTCTTAACAAAAAAAGGTAGCAGATGTTCACTCTGACTGTCAAACTTGATGGACTCGCAAAAAGTCCATCAATGCGCCCCGCGCGGGGCGCCCAAATCAATGACTCGCACCATAAGTCATTGATTTGTAAGGAAAGGGGAAACGACGCTTTTCCCTTTCCCCAGGACATTAATGACCAAGGAAAAGTTTCGCCTGGACTTTTTGCGACTCTATCAAATGAAGTTACCAGAATTATTAGGATTTAAAAGGTTTTATGGAATTCGAAAGGTGATCCCATGATCGGAGGCTTTCAATGTCAGCGCGAAGAGCGAAGTCCAAAAACGAGGAACAATCCCTTAACTTGGCCCTTCGCCCATCGCCTTCCGTATACCTCCCTTCGCACTTCGCGCTTCGATCCTGCATTGATGCCCCTGTCTACCTTATGGCTGATAAAGACCGCCATCTATTGTAGAATTGCGAGAGAACCGAACGTTAACTCACCTGACACCGGAGGGCATCGATGTCCACAGACACAGGCACCCTTTACGTTGTGGCGACACCTATCGGCAACCTCGGGGACATCACACGGCGCGCTGCGGAAATCCTCGGGAAGGTGGACATTGTCGCCGCTGAAGATACCCGCCACAGCCGCAAACTTCTCGCGGCCCTCGGTCTGAGTCCGAACCTCCTGAGCTACCGGGAGCATAATCGTGAAGGGGCTGGAAGGAAGATTCTCCAGGAGTTGTCAAGAGGTCGGGATGTTGCTGTCATCACCGACGCCGGCACCCCCGGGATTTCTGACCCGGGACACCACCTCGTCGCCCTCTGCCTCCGGGAGGGGATCACGGTGACACCGGTTCCGGGGCCCTGCGCCGCGACCACCCTCATGTCGGTCTCCGGCATTGAGTTGACACGGTTTCTGTTCCAGGGTTTCCTCCCGCCCAAGGCCGGCGCCAGGAAAGAAACCTTGCTGGAACTGGCCGCCTCCGGTTACCCCGTTGTGCTCTACGAATCCCCGAACCGTGTCATGGCGACGTTGAGGGAGATCGCCGCGGTCATGGGTGATCGCAAGCTGGTCCTGGGACGGGAGATCACCAAAATACACGAACAGTTCGTGCGCGGCACAGCCCTTGAGGTTGCCGGCGGCCTGCAGCAACACCAGATCAGGGGGGAGGTTACGATCCTTGTCGAAGGGGCTCCTCCCCGCCAACGACACGTGGATCTGGTTGCGGCGGTAAAGCGGCTTCGAAAGGAGGGGCTGTCCGCTTCAAAAACGGCAGCCGTCCTCGCCCAGATCACGGGTGAGGACAGGAAAGAGATCTATAAGATGGCGAGTGAACTTTGATAGGGTCGCAAAAAGTCCATCAACTTTAGTTAGGATCGCTCGACACGGTGACACGGTGACGCGAGGACGCGGAGAAAAAACAGGGTTAAGAGAACTGGAAAACCTCCGTGTATTAACGAAGTTAGATCCCGGGAGGCCCTTATGGATGACGCCAGGCTGAAAGCACTGATCGCGGAAAAGTCGGTGGACGGAACACTTAACTGCCAGGATGCCCACCTGATCGCCGAGAAACTGGGGATCCACCTTTCCCTGGTTGGCAAGGCGTGCAACGAGGAAGGGAAGAAGATCAAGATCACCAGCTGCTTACTGGGTTGTTTTTAACTGCTGGTGATCTTGACCAGTTTACGGTTCACAGTTCACTGTTTACCGTCAGGATCAACGATCGTTAGATACCTGGGGCGGGATTGTTCGACGTGCTGGTCTTCACGACAGGCCGTTCGCATGATCTGAAATAGTCTGGTTGCGGGCATTGAGGGTTCCCTATACCCGAAATCCGCCAAAAGAATATCGGATTCCGGGTCTTGACATACGCCCGAATTACCAATATTAATATCAGAAGGGGTACAAATTTGTAATAGGCACTGATGGAGGAGAGGGATGCGACACCGGCCCCGCGTGCTGTGCGTCGATGACGAGCGGCTCAACCGAACCATTGTCCGGGACATGCTTGATTCGGCCGATTTCGAGTTTCTGGAAGCCGGGAACGGGGAGGAAGCTCTCCGGATTCTGGGCGAGATCCCGGCGGACATCATCCTTCTCGACGTCAACATGCCGGGGATGGATGGGTTTGAAGTCTGTCGCACCGTAAAGGGCAGCAGCGCCCTCAGGCACATTCCGATCATCATGATCACTGCCCTCAACCAGTCCGAGGACAGGATCCAGGGGATCGAGGCGGGAGCGGATGATTACATCACCAAGCCGTTCCGTGAGAGCGAAGTCCTCGCGCGCATCAGGATGCTCCTGAAGGTCAAGGAACTCAACGCAAAACTAAACGACGCCTATAGCACCATCAAGAACCTGACCACCTTCGGCGAATCGATCATCCAGACGTTCCAACCCACCGATTTCGACCTTCTTTTCGCCATGGACAGCATCGTCAGCCAACTGATCCGCCATAACGGTTCCGCGACCAAACCGACAACGATCATCCTTGGAGTCGGGGAGGAGCAGAAGTGTCACTTTTACAGATATGCAAGCATAGGCGGCAAGGTGAACAAAACCTCATTGAACCTGAAACAGGAAAGCTGCGCACCATTTTCCGTAGCTTCGGGTAAACCCACTGTGCATTATTACAATGCTGCGGATCTGGCCGATTCACCCTTTACGGATTTTATAAGCGCCCTCGAAACAACCGGGACGGCCATCGACAACATGGTGGCCTATGCCAGCCCCTCCCTTTCCCTTTACGCTCTCAACTACGGGACCGACGTGTCCGGCTACGAAGCTACTGTCCTCGAAAGCCTGATCATGCAGACCCTTTTCCTCAAGTCCCTGTCGAATCAGGTAACCGAGACGGAAGATGCCTTCATTTACACCGTCTACAGCCTGGCCCGCGCGGCGGAAGCCCAGGACGAGGACACCGGTGGCCACATCATGAGGGTTGGGGCGTTCTGCTCCAGCATCGCCGAGAAGATGGGCCTGTCCGACCGTTTTTCCCGCACCATCCGCGTCCAGGCCGCACTCCACGACATCGGCAAACTGCACACTCCCACTATCATCCTGAAAAAACCGGGCCGTCTGGACAAGGATGAGTGGAAGGAGATGAAAAAACACACGTTTTACGGAGCCCAGATCATCGGGGAGCACAAGCGATTCCAGATGGGCAAGAACATCGCGATTTCCCACCATGAAAAGTGGGACGGGTCAGGCTACCCCAGCGGGATCCCGGGCGAGAAGATCCCGGTGGAGGGGCGCATCATGGCCCTGGCCGACACCTACGATGCCCTGAGAAACCGGAGGGTCTACAAACCAGCCTTCCCCCACCACGAGGCCTGCCGCGTCATCCTGGAAGGGGACGACCGGACACTGCCGGGCCATTTCGACCCTGACATCATGAGGATCTTCGAAAACAACATGGGGCTGTTCGAGGAGATGTTCGAAAAAGAATCCGAAAATTAGCACAGGCTAACCTTGATGGACTCGCAAAAAGTCCATCAACGCACCCCGCGTGGGGTGCCCAAATCAATGACTCACTCCGTAAGTCATTGATTTGTAAGGAAAGGGAA
>JARGFV010000016.1 GCA_029210545.1 bacterium | reverse complement strand
AAGGAAAGGGAAAACGACGCTTTTCCCTTTCCGTGGAGCGAAAAGTCCCGGATTGGACTTTTTGCGACTCTATCAAGTTTGATGCTTGAGGTTGAAACCCGAAACGCAAAACCCAAAACCCGCGAAGCGAAGCTCCGCGCACCTGGAACCTGAGCGAAGCGAACACCCAAAACCCGGAGCCTCAGTCGATCTTCGCCACCGGCAGTGACCAGTGCCTGTGAATGGCGATGACACGGATGATGACGACAACGAGGGCCGCGATCACGGCGGTGAGCGATTCGCTGAGGCCGAACCGGTAGAGGATGTAGTAGAGGATCCCCCCGAAGATGCAGGCGGTGGCGTAGATCTCCTTTTGCAGGATAAAAGGCACCTGGTCGGACAGGACGTCCCTGACGACCCCCCCGGCCGTCGCGGTCATGACCCCCATCATCACGGCTACAAGGAAGCCGGCATTGTACTTGAGGGCCTTGCCGGTGCCGATGACCAGGAACGTTCCCAGCCCCAGGGCGTCGAAGTAGAGGAGGGGCCTGTGGAGAAAGTCCAGGCTGTGGTGGAAGTAGAAGATGAAAAGGGCTACGACGATGGACAGGTAGAGGTAGTTCTCGTCCGTGAAGCAGAAGGGAGGGACGGTGCCGAGAAGGATGTCCCTGATCGTTCCGCCGCCCACGGCGGTGACGAGGGCGAGGACCACGACGCCCAGCAGGTCCATCCTGCGCTGAACGCCGGCGAGGGCGCCCGATGCGGCGAAGGCGGCTGTTCCCAGGAGGTCTAGGAAGTAAAGGACGCTCACGGGCAGATTTTAGCACAGCGCTGTCTGCGGGGGGAAGAAGGAGAAGGGTCCCGAAATCCGCGATTGGTCTGAAACAGCCCCCGGTCGGGGCATCGGAGAGGCCGTTTTTTCGGTTCGGGTCCGAAGAAAATGTCCGGGCAGCGTCAGGAACTGTTGATCGACGCCCCGACCCCGGCCGGAGGGGCCCAATCGACGGATTCCGGGTATGGCATCAGATTTTCAATCTGTCGGACTTTAACGCATACGCTATTCCAATACCCAGGATGAAGCCGACGGCCAGGTTCGAGGCAAGGGTCACCCCAAGGATAACGAGGGAAACGAAAAGGTCCTTACGATTCTTCATGTCAATAATCTCAAGTGAAAGCTGGCTTCCCGCAAAAAAGAGCAGGATGCCCAGGATCGAGATCGGGACCAGGTACAGTATCGAGAGTACATGGGGTCCGAAAAATACGGCCAGAACGATAAATATGGTTCCTATGATGAGGTTCGACCCCGCGGTACGCGCGCCGAAACGGTAATGCGCGGCCAGTCCGCCGGCGCCGTGGCAAAGAGGCATGGCGCCCAGAAAGAACCCCGCGAAGTTGGCCACGGCCATGCTGATGCAGCTGGATCTTAAGGTTACTTTCCTTGAGTCTTCCTGGAAATACTCGTGAGACAGGTCGACATAGGCAACAACCGCGTTCCCGACGGTCATGGGTATCTGAGGAAGCACCAGGGCAAGGAGCACAAACGTGAAGTCAGCCTCCTTCGGGAATCCAAAGGGAAGGATCGACGGGAAGTTCAGCCCGGAAAAAAGGTCGTGGATCGCACCGTCGAGACCCTGGTGTGTACCGAGAACCACTCCAAGTGAAACGCCGGCAGCTACAATCACAAGCCCCGCGGGAAATGTCCTGTTTTCCAGGAACAGCAGCGTCAGGAAGCCTCCTGTTACACCGATGAGGATCCCGATGGGTACAGGGCCCAGGCTCTGAACTTTCATGAATGGTTCGGCGGCCTGGTGCAGTATCTGGAACTTTGAGCCGCCGGTTATGAACCTGACGCCTTCTGCCATCAAAAGAACACCCGTAGACAACTGGACACCTTTGATCACCGGTTTCGGTATGTATTTTCCCGCGATGGAAATAGCGTTTGTCACACCGATGATCAGGAGGAAGAAACCGACCAGGAACCCGGAAGCCGATATCTGGGCCGCGGTCATATTGGTCGCGATGGCATACGCCCCGATGACCTTCATGGGCTGGACCGGTACCGTTACGCCAAAGTAGATCCCGGAAAATACGTAAAAACAACCGATGACAAGGAACGAACCTGCAGGGTCCAGGCCGTTTATAAGGATCATCCCCATGGCCATCGGAAGCAGAGTCCCGAGGTCTCCCAGCGAGCCTGAAAACTCCATGCGATTGAATTGATATTTTTCAGGCACTATTTATTACCTCGCGAAAAGTTTCTTCAAGCTGCTTCGCGAGGCGGGGCTAAAATAATCGTTTTTCACCTCACCCTTCCTCCCCCTTGAGGGGGGAGGACCGAGGTGGGGGTGAACTTGCCCCCTCACCCCGACCCTCTCCCACGATGGGGAGAGGGAGAATTAGGAAATAGACTATTCTAGACCCACCCCGACCCCGCTGCTCCGGGGGATCAATAAAACAGCCGTGTCATTGCCTCCGGGACCGCCTTCCAGAAGCACCATACCGCCAGTATGCAGCAATAAAGGGGTACCAGCGTCCTCCACGCCTTTTCCGGGAAGATCCGGGTAGCGTAGGGGGCGGCAACAGCGGCCACCATGCTGCCCAGAAGCATGGATGGGAGCAGGATGAAATCGATGACGGTACCCATGCGCAACATTACCAGCCAGACGACGATGGAACAAACACATACTGTTCCTTCCGAAATTGCCGTGACAGCCAGCATGCTTTTCACCGGCACACCGGAAAGGATCCCCCCAACCGTCACCACCGGGCCGTATCCGCCCCCTCCGACACCCTTGTTGAACCCGGCCATGGCACCGAAAAAGAACATCTTTCCGGGTTTGTAGGCCCGATCCTTTCTCGCGACAATCAGCGAAGAGACGCCCATGACAACAAGCAGGATCGCGACATAGACCTTGATCCAGACTTTGGCCATCTTCAGTATCCCGTAGACAGCCGTAATGGAAAAGACCACGGCCAGGCATCCGATGAGGGAAATGATCAGCCAGAGTTTCACCGTCTCCGACATCGGCTTGAACTTCCACTCCACATTTCCGAACTCATTATGAAGAAAAGCTCCTGTCAGCCCGGCGACCGCCTGCTGGATCATCACGGCCGGTACGATCTGAATGGGGTCAAAACCAAGCAGCATGAGCAGGGGCGTGATGGCGGTACCATATCCCATCCCCGCGGCAGCATCCAGGAACTCCAATATTATGGCGATCCCCACCACCCCCCACAATATGCTCCAGGCGTCGGTGCCGGCCCATCCCCTGGCCATGATGAATTCGGAGGCGACACGTTGGGTGGCGCTGAAGGGATTGCCTGCCAGCCAGCACCCGACCAGGAAAACCGTGAAGAAGGAAATCATCCCGACGAGAGCGGCCCGGACCATTCTCCTGTCAGGTTTGAGCCGCTCCAGGACGGTGGGTTTATCACGTTCCAGCTGCCTGGCCACCTCCCAACCGAGGGTGGTCACAGCTTCCGCCGAAGCGATCTCGCACGGTACGGTCCTGACTTTTGATTGCAATTCCATTGTTTGTCCCCCAGCTTGCTGGTGGCCTTTTCCAGGACCGGTTGCGCGGTTAATATTCCAACGGATGGATTGACAACAGACAAAGCAACAATTGTGCCGCTATGCTCAACTCCATAACCTGTTGAATTTTATGGGGAAAAAGTACTGTTTGGGAGTTGCTTGCCATTGACACGTGAAATATGATAGAAATATTTCATATATGCGATAAATATGTGCTTTACGATGGGGAAAGGGTGACATGGAACGAATACCAACACTACTTATGGGTATCTGGCGGGAACTGTTCCAGGACAGCGATATCCAGGGGGCCACAGAGCGGATAGCGCTGCTGATACGAGAGCATCTGCCCCTTGAGCTTCTGCTGGTTCAGCGTATCAACCTTCAGCAGTCACGCATTGAAACCGTGGGAACGGGCGTGGCCGGTAACGTTCCACCGCCGGCCCGGACACGTAATATTGACTCCACTGATCTCGAGCGGCTGCTCGCCTGGTGTCGGAAAGGCGAGATCGCCCATTTTACCGGGGATGATATCCGGGAGCGTGAGCTGTTCCTGCCCGGAGGGATGGAAGGGGAACTGGTGGCAGGACCGTTGAGCTGTACCAATGGAACCCTGGGCCTGCTGCTCCTTTTGAGCCGGAAGTCAAAATCGCTGAGCCCGCGACACAGGGAGGTCGCGCGGGCGCTGCTGGAACCGTTCAGCCTGGCCCTCGACAAGGCGGGCAGGTTCCGCGAAATGAGGACCGAGCATGAAACGGTCATGGCGGAGCATCACTCGCTGTTGATGAAACTGGGCCGCCGTGAGATCGGCCAGGATATCGTGGGGGCAGAGTCCGGCCTGCGCCAGACGATGTCCCTCGTTGAGGTGGTAAGCCCTTCGGATGTCCCCGTTCTGATCGTTGGTGAAACGGGGTCGGGAAAAGAGGTGGTGGCCCGTGCTGTTCACTCCCGTTCCGGGAGAGTATCAGGCCCGTTTATCCGCGTGAACTGCGGCGCCATTCCCCCTGAGCTTATTGATTCAGAACTTTTCGGACATGAGAGGGGTAGCTTCACAGGGGCTGTCGGGATCAGGAAGGGATGGTTCGAGCGGGCCGATGGAGGAACGCTGTTACTGGACGAGGTTGGTGAATTGCCGCCGGGCGCACAGGTACGCCTTCTTCGGGTTCTCCAGGATGGAACCTTCGAGAGGGTCGGGGGGAACCGTCAGCTCAAAGTCGACGTTCGCGTTGTGGCTGCCACCCATCGTGATCTGCAGGACATGGCAGCAAAGGGACAGTTCCGCAGTGATCTGCTTTACAGGATCGCTGTATTTCCCATTTTTCTGCCGGCTCTCCGCGAGCGGCCTGAGGATATGGAAGCGCTTGCGATACACTTTTCTTTGCGTGCGGCAAGGCGTTTTGGATTGCCGGCGCTGACACCTACACGGGAAGAGGTGAATCAGCTCGTTTCCTACAGCTGGCCGGGTAATGTCCGTGAATTGGCCAGCGTGATCGATCGGGCCGTTCTTCTGGGGAACGGCAAGGGCCTGGAAATAGGCAGGGCTCTTGGATTCTCAGGCCCGGCGGCCGGCCTTCCGGAAAGAGACCATCCCCACGAGGCAGCTTTGTCCGGCTCTCCCCAGGTTTTTCCGTCACTCGATACTGTCATCGCAGGACATATCGAGGCGGCATTGAGGGCGACAAACGGCCGTATTGACGGTCCTCAAGGCGCCGCGGGACTTCTGAAGATCAACCCGCACACCCTGCGCGCCAGGATGCGAAAGCTTGGCATTGACTGGAAAGAGTACCGCCAGGTGGACATGACTCCTTTGCCGTAAAAGTCAGCGCCCGGGAGACGGGGTATGCTGGGAGAAGGGAGAGAAAAGGGACTCAGGGCAGGGCAGCAGGAAGCAGGGTGCAGACCTGGAAAGGTTCGGTGCAGTAATGCACTTCCTGCACCATCTGCACCCGTTAACTGTTCCGGGTCCTTCCGTTCAAACTTTTACGTTCCCGTGTAAAGGGCAGTTCCCGCCAGTTTTCCCTTCCGCGGATGGGTTCACCCTTTACGAAGTCGAAGGGGAGCTTCACGCCAGGTCCTGGACACTGGGTGGAGGGATCGGGACAGTGGAGGGACTCGACAGCGACCTTGCGAGGATCGCCGGGTTCATGTCGTTCATGTGCTGCGATACAACGGCCAGAAACGCCCATTCGAGGGGGTACAAGGTCCTTTTCGTTCAGGACGCAACGGCCACCATCGACCTTGGCGACATCCCGGCAGCCGATGTCCATGGGGTAACAGTTGCGGTGCAGGGGTTCATGTTCTCGGAGGTTGTGCTGCCACTCCAGATCCCCAAAGCTGATTCACCACAGAGCTACAGAGAACACCCTTCGACAAGCTCAGGGTAGACGGAGAAAGGCGGATAAACCAGGGTAAGGCCCGGGCGTGTGCCGCCAATGCACGGGATTTCACCACGGAGTCACGGAGAAATGCGGAGAAAGGCGGATAACCTGGGTTCAGGCTCGGGCCGGTGCCGCCAATGCAAGCAGGGTAAGAACCATTTTCCCTTCATGGCTTTCTCCCGGCGGGAGAAAGATTTCTTCGAAATCCGCTGGATGAGGCTTACGACACGGGCTGGAAATACATTTCAATCCCGTTCGTCAAGCCTCGACCAGCTCAGGTGAAGGGAATAGCTTAACCCCTTCCGATCTCCTCCGTGTTCGAAGCCTGTCACGCCAGCGGCGTGATGTCTCCAGTGAGTCACATCCTTATCGTGACGAACGGGTGGTAAAAAAAGGTTTAATCCCTTACAACCACCGCTTGATCTAATTCGCGGGTACTTATTTCCCGGATGAACCTGGAATTGATTTACACCTACCTTGCCGGCAGTTCCGCACTCGTCAGGTGGTACTCCATGTAAAGGCTGAGGATGGTCCGGATCGTTTCCGAAATATCTGTGAACATTACCCCCATCCCGGCCGGAAGCTCCTCTGAATCGCTCTTTATCGAATGGATGACCCTGCCCTTGAAATCGAACAGCTTTCGCAGCCCCGGAAGTTTGAACTGGACGCCCAACCCCGTTTGCGGGGGAAGCGGGGACATGGTTTTCAGGTAAACGCCTCCTTCCCCGATGTTGAAAGACCAGAGGGAAAACTGCTCCAGGCCCCGGAGAATCCGGACAGGGATGCTGACAGGCACACGGATATCTTTCCTCGTGCTGGAAAGGCACCGTTCGAGATCCTGGAAAAAGTGCCTGACGGACAGTGGCCTTTGCACGACGCCTGCAAACCCGGCTTCGAAAGCTTCAGTCCTGCAGGTTCGGTCACCGCTTGAGCTGACGTGAAGTATGGGAGCTGTGGACAGGGACGGGTCTTCCTTGAATATCCGGCAAAGTTCCGTGGGCGTATAGTCCATGACTCCCTCGCCGATGATGACGGCATCGGGGAGGCTCTGCCGGGCGTAGTAAAGGCCCTGCCTGCCGTTTTCGGCGGCAAACAGCCTGTAGCCAAGGCGCCCGACGATGCGCTGGAGGTATTCCCTTTCGTTCTTCGACGGGTCTATGATCAGTACCCACTTCATGGCAGTTCTCCCTGGCGACAGCAGCCGTTCCCCGTATCAGGACGGGACGGCGGCCTTCGTAAGGTAGTTCTGCATGTAAACCTTGAGGAGTTTTTTCAAAGCCTGAGCGATATCAACGAACTTGATCCCCATTCCCGGAGGACAATCTTCGGTGCTTTTCTCGAGTGTGTAGACGACCTCGCCTTTCAGATCGAACAGGTTGTTGATGCCGGGAAGGCAGAACTCGAGCCCCAGGAGCGTCCTGCGGAACATGGAATCCGGGGAGGGGAGGAACAGGCCGCCCTCTCCGAAAGTATGGGTTGTGTAGGGGAACTTCCGGTCCTGATAATCCACTGTGACCGGTACGGACATGGGCGCCCGGATCACCACCCTGCCCCTGTCGGAAAGACATTTCTCCAGTTTCAGGAAAAAATCCTGTATGGACATGGGGCGGTTGATGATCTCGGCGAACCCTGCCTTGAGCGCCCTGTGCTGGAAAATGAAATCGGTATTAGAGCTTGCCATGAGCACGGGTGTCCGGGTGGTCATGGGATCTTCCTTGAGGGCCCGGCAAAGGTCAAGTGGGTCCTTGTCCGGCAGTTTGTCTCCACAGATGATGGCATCGGGCAGGCTCTCACCCAGGAGATGGATGCTTTCCTCCGCGCTTGAGGCCCTGAAGGTACGATAACCAAGCCTGGTGATCACGCGGTTGAGGTAATTGAAATCGAATTCTGACGGTTCGACAATCAGGACCCATTTCATTTTCGTTCACTCCTTCTCCACAAAACCGAACAGGACAAGGTGTATCCTCTGGCACTTATTCTCGTGCGCGTCGCTGTATAGTAAAACAAGCAATCTCCATGCCAAGATTACAAAATCGTAATCCCTTATATTCCGGGCGGGTAGACGGTCAGCGGCAACCGGATGTCAATAAAGTATGAAATATTTTCAGAAAAATACGACGAAATGAGGTAAATAACAAAATTAGACATATATTCGTGTCGGTAACTATGGCCCTCGTTTTCGACAGTGAGCTGTTACAATAGGTTATCACTCCATGACCTGGAGCCAAAGCTTTTATTTGTCCAGGGACGATGAATTGGCTCTTGTCGATAGAAAGTTCCCGCGGATCTCCACCACCCTTCCCTGCGCTTTTACAGTGGCAGGTGAGAACCTGGCCGGTGTGGTCAAGAACCTTTCAGAAGGAGGAGCCTGCATCCAGACACCATCACCGCCGGCCGAGGGGACTGTCCTTGATCTGAAATTCGCTTTGCCTGGGGATACATCAGTCCGGAGCCAGGAGAGGATCATCAGTCCAATGCCCACCCTTTGGCAGGCTTCCGACTTCGTTCTGACGAGCCGCGACGGACAGGCAGGGCTGGGAAGTGCGGGGTTCAATGGAAAAGCGCGATTGAGGATCGAGAATTATACCCAGAACCCGAAGCTCGAAACGCAAAACCCGAAACGCGTTCTGAACCTCGGCCTGACAACTCTTTTACCGTTACTTTTACTATTGCTGACCACCGGCTGCGACCGGAAAGGCGGCGAGTTAAAAGCGGGGTTCGAAGGCGGGCAATACCAGACCGTGGTGGCTTTCGGTGACTCCATCGTGGAAGGGTATAACCAGCCCGAGGGATGGCCCGAGATGCTGGCCCGCGATCTCGGTGCCCGTTTCGGAGGCGTCGAGGTGATCAACGCCGGTGTCGCCGGCAACACGGCGGCCAACGGCCTCGCCAGGCTGCAAAGGGACGTCCTGGACCGTGATCCGGATCTCGTCCTCATTGCCTTTGGCCTCAACGACATGAAGGACGGTGAGTCGGTGGCGGTTTTTGCCTCGAATCTCGCTTCCATGGTGGACGGCATCCTCGCCGAGGGTGCACAACCGGTGCTGCTCACCACTACCCGCCTTCAGAAAGGCGCGAGCATCCTGGGACGGGTCGACCCGGCCCCCTTCAACGAAGCTATCCGGAAAATCGCCAGCGACAGGGCCATCCCCATTATCGATGTCAACGACAGGTTCAGGGGTTATAATACGCCGGAGTATTTGATGGATGTGGCGCACCCTAATCAGGATGGTTACCGCCGACTGGCGGACATCATCAGGATAGGGCTTGTCGGAGAGTAACCTTCCCTGAGAGGGGGGGGGAGGGGGAGAGAGGTTGAATGACCTTCAGCTTTGGAAGAGGGGAAGAGGAGAAAAACCATGGTGCAGGGCGACTCGTCCATCCTGCCTGGGGCGGAGGGCGGGAAAGTGTTTGTCATTGCGAGTCACGCCGTTGGCGTGACGACGCAATCCCGGTAAACGCGAGATCGCTTCACCTGGGAATCTGTTCGCGATGACAGAAAAGTGCTGGTTACGCACTGCTCTTTGAATCTTGAATCTTGATGACTTCGCAAAAAGTCATCAACGCGCCCCGCGCGGGGCGCCCAGATCAATGACTTGCACTGTAAGTCATTGATCTGTGAGGAAAGGGGAAACCACGCTTTCCCCTTTCCGTGGAGCGAAAAGTCCCGGATTGGACTTTTTGCGACTCTATCAATCTTGAATCAAAGCCCGACAAAAAGGATAGTCAGATGAACGAAGCCATACGGGAAAGTTTCCTGGAATACTGGGCTCATTTCTTCCCCGGTGCGGATCTGCCCTTTGCCATTTTCTACTCCGACGACGGGAAATACGAGAGCGACGTGCGGTCCCGGGATGGGTTCGGGTGCATGATCGGCCAGTTCAACCTGGTCCTGAAAGGGGAGCGGGTGGCCTTTACCGCCGGGTCCATCGGGTGTCAGGGAGGGGTGAGGTACTCCGGTTTTCCCGTCAAACCCAGCCCTGACCTCGGAACGTTCCTCTCGTGCGGTGTCCCCGGCAAGGTCGAAGGGCTGCGGCTGAAAAAAAACTCTCAACTGGTCGAGGCCTCCTTTGTGGACTATGAGATCCCGGCGGCCTTGGGCAAATACCTGGTGGCGACGAGGATCGACAATCTCAAGGCCGATGAGTGCCCCGAGGTGGTGGCATGGCTGGCTCCGCCCGACGTCCTCACGGCCCTGTTCCACCTCGTGGGTTTTTCCAGGGCCGACCGGTTCTGCGTCATCTCACCCCAGGCCTCGGGATGCGGCGCCCTCGTCAGCTTTCCCCTTGCCGAGCGGGGGAAGGAGGAGCCGAGGGCCGTCATCGGAATGTTCGACATTTCCGCCCGTCCTTATGTTAAAAAGGGCGTTCTGTCCTTCGCAGTCCCCGTGGACCTGTTCGCGGCCATGGCCGGAGACATGGGGGAGAGCTTCCTCATCACAGACAGTTGGGAGAAAGTTAAACAGCGGCTGTGATGAGGAGTCCAAAGTCCAATGTCCAAAGTCCAAAGGAGTTAAACTTGGAACCTGAAACCTGGAACGTGGAACTGGAGTTCCCATGATTCTGAAGGGAACGCTGGTCAACATCCTGGCCGTTATCGCCGGATGTGTCGTCGGGCGCACCCTGGGGCACCTCATCCCCGAGCGCATGCGCCGGACCGTCATGATGGGACTGGGCCTGGCGGTGCTCCTTATCGGGTTCCAGCTGGCCCTCCAGTCCCGCAACCCCCTCATCGTCATCGGGGCGCTGCTCATCGGCGGAATCATCGGGGAGGTTCTGTCCATCGAGGCTCACCTCGAAAAGATCGGGCACAGGCTGCAGGACCGTTTCAAGGATGCCGGCAACGTGGCCGAGGCGTTCGTCACCGCCAGCCTCCTTTACTGCATCGGGGCCATGGCCATCATGGGTTCCATCCAGGACGGCCTGGGGCTAGAGCCCACGATCCTCTACGCCAAGTCGGCCCTCGACGGCATCGCCTCGGTGGCGCTGACCTCGACCCTCGGGATCGGGGTCATCTTCTCCGTGGTTCCGCTGTTGATCTACCAGGGAGCGATCACCCTCATGGCGGTCTCGGTCCAGGGGTTCCTCACCGACCCGGTTGTGGCGGAGATGAATGCCACCGGGGGTCTTCTCATCGTTGCCATCGGGCTGGATATCTTACAGATCAGGAAACTGCCGATTGGCAACTTGTTGCCGGCCATTTTTGTGGCAGCCGGGATAGCGATAGTTCTGGGATAATAGAAAATAGAAAATGGAGAGCGCAGGTCCCAGGGCGCAGGGCGCAGAAAAACAACTGCTTTTAGCTGATAGCTTATAGCTGTGATAGTAGGTTTTATCCAATAGGACCATGTCTACTGAAAGGAAGGTGCTGGGGGAAGGGATGAATTAGTGCTAAGGAACAGGTGATTAGAGATAAGGTTTACCATATCACCTATCTCTTTTCTCTTAGAACTGTTTCAACAGATTGCCCTTCAACGCGTGCCGTTATAGAACAAAGGAGATTTCCATGAGTAAGGTCCACATGATGACCCTTTACCGGATCAAGCCGGACAAGCTCGACGAGGTCACGGCCGCCGTGGCCGAGTTCGTCGCTGCCGTCAAGGAGAATGAGCCGGCTGTCCTTTTCTACGAAGCGTACAGGGGTGTGGGGGACGTCTCCTTTTTCCACCTCATGACCTTCGAGGACGCCTATTCAGAGGAAAAACACCGCTCCACCCCCCACATGTCGGTCTTCGTCCAGAAACTCTCCCTCTGCTGCGAGGAAGAGCCCGGCTTTGTCGACCTGGAGCTGGTCGGGTCGAATGTAAGGTAAATGCGGAATGTGGAAGGTGGAATCCGGAATGGGAGGCAGGAACCATGAACTTTACCAACCACACCACCCTAGGCCGCACCGGCCTCTCCGTCAGCCGTCTCGGTTTCGGGGCTTCCTATCCGGCACCGGCTCATTCCCTGGAAAAGGCGTTCCACGAGAAGGGCCTGAATTTTTTCCTCTGGGGCTCGGGGCGGCGTGCCCCGATGGCAGATGCGCTGAGAAACCTGACGCGTTCTCACCGTGATGATGTGGTGGTGGCTTTCCAGACCTACGACAAGTCAGGTATGCTCATGCGCCGTTTTCACGAAAAGGGCCTGCGCCGCCTGGGCATCGATCACGTGGACCTGCTCCTCATGAGCTGGATGCGGGGCGTTCCCAGGGGCGGGATGCTTTCAACGGCTCTGAAGTTGAAGGAGGAGGGGAAAGTGCGCTACCTGGGCATCTCCACCCACGACCGCCCCCTTGCCGGGAGGATCGCCGCAGACCCTCAAAGCCCGGTCGACGTCCTCATGGTCCGATACAACGCCGCTCACACGGGGGCGGAGAAGGATATCTTCCCCCACATCCCGTCAGAGAACCCGCCCGGGATCATCTCGTTCACCGCAACCCGGTGGGGCCGGCTGGTCAACCCGAAGAAAATGCCCCCTGGGGAAAAGCCCCTCACCGCCGCCGACTGCTACCGCTTCGCACTTTCCAGCGGCCACGTGGACATTTGCCTCACCGGTCCGCGCACCGCGGCCGAACTCGACGAGAACATGGCCGCCCTGGACCTGGGACCGCTGTCGGAGGAGGAGATGGAGCGCGTACGGCGCATCGGCAGGCATGTTTATGGGAAATAGCCGGGAGCAGTCGTAAGGAGCCGGGTTCCAGCTCTTTCCCCCATGCTCCCACGCCCACGCACCCACGCTCCCATGCCCCCTTCGCATTTTCCCCGACACTCCGATACCCCGATACGTCGTTTCCTCCCCGCTCCCATGCCCCCTTTTCCCGATACCATGACTTTCCCCGTGTCTGACTTACCCACGGAGTAACCCAGCTACCAGATATGCAATATCCGGATAATCCACCTGAAATTGCCGACTTTATTTAAAAAAAGTTGCGTGAATTTAAACGTATGTTACACTTATGAAACAAGCTTTGGGGGCTTTATCCTTCTCGTTCTTGGTAAGGATTCCTGCCGGGGGGCAACCGTTTGTATCCTGATCCAATCCATAATTCTACATGTTGTTACGGTGATGATTCCCTGTGCCCGATCCTGCGCAAAATGGAAAATCTGATCCATCCGGAAGACGTTTATGGGATATCCGGGGAATATTCCTTTTAAAGGAGAAATGGAAGCTGATCATCTTTGACAGGGTCGCAAAAAGTCCAGGCGCGGCTTGTCATTGATTTGGGCGCCCCGCGCGGGGCGCGTTGATGACTTTTTGCGAAGCCAACATCTTTAATACCCGGAATTCAAGGCCAAGGTATCAAAGCGGTTTCACACATTTCCTGGGAGCGCATATGAAGGATAAGAGAACGGTAAATATGAGGGCGGTTCTCGTGCCTGCGGGTCTTCTCGTTCTCCTTGTCCTGCTCTTCCCGCCGGTTTCACAAGCGGACTGGAGCACGAGGGGAGACACGACCACGGTGCTGGAATCGTACGAGGACCCGGTGAGCGGCGATGCCGCCCTGCCCGTCTATCAGTACTTCCGCCTCGACCTGAGGGACGGTACCGGTGACGGGTCACAGGCGTTCAGGCTGTACGGGAGGCTCGCCGGTGACCTCAACGACGCGGTTGATGCCGAAAGCCGGCTCTATTACGCCTACTACCAGAAGAAGGGGATCTGGGCAGGCGCCGATCTGAGGGTCGGCCGGCAGTGGGTCAACACGGTGGCCGGTTCGCCAATCCTGGACGGGATAAGGATCGACAGGAACTGGGACGACCTGCTCACCCTATCTTTCTTCGGCGGCGGTTACGTGACCGTTGAGGACGACGAGGGTGACGAGACCATCTGGGGCTTTTCCATAAAGGATGACCTCTGGGCGGGTACAGACCTTTCCGCCAGCTACCTCCAGAAGTGGGCTGGGAGCGACCTTGCCACCGAGATCCTGGGCGTCGCGGGCCGCACGAAGGTGGCCAAGCGGGGCTCCGCCTACGGGGAGTTCCAGTACGACATGCTCTCCCGGCTTTACTCCTACTACCTGGCGGGGGTCCGGCTGGTCCCGGGGGAAAAGTGGACCGTCAGGAGCGAATACTTCGGCTATACGCCCGTGTTCGATTCCACCTCCGTCTATTCGGTGTTCGCGGTGGACCAGTACGAGGAGGTTTCGGTGAGCGCCGATTACCGCCTGGACCGCAGCTGGACTGTTTTCGGAAGCTACACCCGGGAGATGTACGAATCCTTCGACGATTCCAACGTGGTTGAAGCCGGGTGCGAGCTGCGCAAAAAAGGAGGCTACGGCGGATACGTGGCGGCGGTTTACAGGAGCGGGTACGAGGATCTGAAAGGCATCAAGGTCGACTACCGGATGCCCGCGCCCTACGATGTGAAAGTGGATGTGGGCGCCGAATACAACGTCTACAACCGTATCGACGACGAGGACGACGACACCACGGCCAAGAGGTACTGGCTGGAAGGCGTCAGGGACCTGAGCGATGACCTCACCCTGAGGGCCAAGGTGGAGAGGGTCGAGAGTGTCGTCTACGACTATTACAACCGGGGCCGTGTCAGCCTCAGGTACCGGTTCTAGGAGGGATGAAATGAGACGTATTCTACCGATCATACTGGCCCTCCTCTTCATGGCGGTCACTGCTGCCGCCGTGGAAGCGAAGGTGTTCGACCACGATTTCCATGTCGGTGAGACAGAATCCGACTGTGGGGTCTGCCACCAGGAGGCCGACCTGGACATAGCCCCGCCTCTGGAGCGCTGCGAGGAGTGCCACGAAAAGAGTTTTCTTGCCGACGTGAAGATACCGGCCCGCGTCACCCAGGACAGCTTCTGGTACAGGGATCACGGTCCTTATGCCGAGGAGCTGGTGAACAACTGCGCTTCCTGCTACCGGGAGGACTTCTGCCTCGATTGCCACAAGGCGGGGTTCGCGGACGAGCAGGGAAAACTGAACGTGCACCGCAGCGATTTCAGGGTCACGCACCCCATCCATGCCAGGGCCGACAACCGTAGCTGCACGGTGTGCCACGAGGAACGGTTCTGCTCCGACTGCCACAGCGAATTCGCACCCGAGGACCTGGCTTTCGAGTCCCACCGCAGGAGTTGGAGCGACCTTCCCACTGGAGGAGGACCCCACGACCTGGTGACGGAGGAGGAGTGCGACATCTGCCACAGCGACTCGGTCCTGCCGTCCCACGACTGGACCGATACCCACGCCCGCGAGGCGCGGCGCAGCCTGCCAACCTGCCAGGCGTGCCACCCCGACGCGGATGTCTGCCTCAAGTGCCACAGCGCACGGGAGGGCCTGATCGTGAACCCCCACCCCAGGGACTGGGACGACATGAAGGATTATCTCGATGGCGCCAGCGGCGGCAAGACATGCCGGCGTTGCCACTGATAAGGAGGAGTGAAAATGTTTATCAAGCGTAATTTTGTTTTTGTCCTGGTGGTCCTCATGTTCGGCGCCCTTATCTCGGGATGTGGAGCCGCGTTAAAGGACAGCGGAGGGGATCAGACCACGACGATCCCGGTCCAGGAGCAGATCGACCAGGTGCTGGGCTGTGTCTGCCATCCCCAGTACGGAGAGTTTCTCCAGAGCAGGCACGCGGACGCCAACAACTCGCCCAACCGGGCCTCCTGCGACCCCTGCCATACGGGCATCGACAGCATCGGCGACTACATCACACCCGAGCCCAAGTACTTCGTGGACTGCGCCTCCTGCCATGAGCCGGACGGCACCAAGCACGGCGCCATCAACGCCGGGCTCAGGCAGGCGGGAACCTCGACGCTGGGAGCGCTTTTTACCACCTGTACCGAGTGCCATTCACCCATGGAGGGAGGCGCTCATGAGGACCATCACAGTATCGACGGCTACCGGTACTGGCAGAACGCGAACGGTGACAATGTGGGCGGTGAGAAGAACGCCCCTTCCATGGCTGTAACGACAATCGCGTCCTATGATTTCGAAGTGTGGAGCTTGCCCGATGCCGGTGCGTGGGCGGAAACGGATGTCTATCACGGGGAGGTGATCACCCTGGAGCCCTATGCCGGACCCTACTATTTCAACGGAGACAGGACCATCAACGACACGCACTTCAACGAGGTGTGGATCCTCAACGAGGACGACAAGGTGACCCGGTTTGCCGTTCCCACGGCCAGGCTCGGCTACGTCGATCTCACCAACACATCGCCCAACAGCGGGATGGTAACGGCCGGCGACGACCAGAACGCCTGCCTGGCCAGCTGCCACAGCCCCCATACCTTCGACAAGACGGTCCAGCAGCAGTGGGCCGACGGTCCTCACCACCCTATCGCCGAAGGGCCGATCGTTGCTGACGACAATACGGTGGCCGTCGCCTCAGGACCGGCCGCCTGGCACGCGGTCGACCATGGGGGCTTCGGTTCCTCCTGCGTCCGGTGCCACAACTCAGTCGGTTTCGTCGCGGCGGGCGGGGCCTACAGCGACTCCGTCGATCTCGGGGCCTGGGACGATGCGGCTGACGGGTTCATCACCTGCAACGGGTGCCACGACGGGGAGAACTACCCCACCGCCTTCAACGACCGCCTGCGGCTCAAGGGCGAGGCGACCATTTTCACCGACCCCGATGTCCCCGCCGACGTGGACACGGTCATCGCCGACGCCGGAGCCTCGGCCACCTGCATCTACTGCCACCAGGGCCGCTCCAAGGGCATCGACGTCAAGGAAAGGTATGCCTCGGCCCTTAGCACGAGCAACTTCGGAGGCGCCAACTCCCACTACCTGGCGGCGGCGGGAATCATCTGGAAGACCGTTGGGTACGAATTCGCAGCCTCCTACGAGAACGTATCCTATTTCGCCCACGACCTGGTCGGCGTTGACGACGAAGACGGTACCGGGACGCGCGGCCCCTGCGTGACGTGCCACATGGCCGGAGAACCTTCCAATCACTACTTCAGCGTCGAGGTCGACGGCGCCCTGCCAGCGGTGTGCGCCAACTGCCACGATCCCGCCGAAGGCCATGAACTGACCCTGGCCGAGGTCGAGGAGGAGGGGGAGGGATATGAGGAGGCTCTGGACATCCTCATCGACAAGTTCGAACTGGACGGCGTCTTTTACCTGAGCAGCTACCCATACTTCTTCGATACCAGCGCGGGAGGTTATTCCAACGCATTTACCGCCTGGACCAGCGAAGAGCAGCTGGGCGCCGCTTTCAACCTGAACCTCCTGAAGCATGAGCCGGGCGCCTTCGCCCACAACCGCTACTATGCCAAGCGGCTGCTCTTCGACTCCATCGACTGGGTCGAGGACGGCACTCTGGATGGCACCATCGTCGATCACTCCCTGACCTATCCGGACGGAGCCGCCTGGCTGGGAACCGCACGACCGTAAGAGACGTTTCACCGAAAGAAAAAAGAAGCCGGGACATCCGCCCCGGCTTCTTTTTTTGTCAAATTGTGTCAGCTGACAGCCATCAACTCGTAGCCGCCAGCTAGACATCATCCCTGCAAAAGCGGTGTATTGGAATCGAATAGGCACTCCGCATTGCGGAAGCACTTGATTGAAGGCTGTTGCCCGCAAAATGGACGGCTTTTGACCCACGTCAAGGACAAGGACCGTCCGGGCCGAGATAATGCTTGTATTCCAAAGGGGGATTACCATGAAAAATGAAAACGGGACCGATCTTCAACTGACGGAAAAGTTGACCGTTCTGCTGGAAGCTGAGAGGGCAGGGGTTGTCACTGCAAAGCGGATGCTTTCAGAGGGTTCCTCCGACGAAGAGGGAGCCCTCCTGGAGGAGATCCTGGAGGGGGAGAGGTCGAGCTGCCGCGACCTGGGCCGGATGCTCCTACAGATCGGAAGCCGGGGCAGCGGCAACGTGGGAGATTTCGTTGAAAAGGTGATGGCGCTTCCCGACCTCGGCTCGCGCCTGAAGCTTCTCGTCAAGGGACAGGAGTGGGTCGTCCGGAAAATCGAGGAACTCATGGAGGAGTCCCTTCCGGGCGGGATGGCGAAGGAACTGGGTGAGATCCACCGTGTCCACGTGGAAAATATCGCCCTTTGCCGTCGGTTCCTGGAGAAGAAGGACCGGTGAGCCGTTCAATTTACTTAGCATCTCCTGCACATGTCAGGAATACAGCTATACTTTAATTTCAACGTTAAAAAGAAAAGCTGGCCGAGAGGGGGTGGATCGGCCCTGTTTGACCGGAAAACGGAAAAAACGGATGAGACTTGATAGACGCCCAACAACTCTGGCGGAGCGCCCGGGGATGGCAGCCAGATCAATGAACAGCCGCGCCCGGGAAGGGCGCCCGGATCGATGACCGGAAATCGTGTGATGAGTAACCGCGCCTGGGAAAGGCGCCCGGATTGAAGACTTGGGGAGTCTTCGATCCGTGAGGGAAGCGAAAACTGCGCTTTTCGCTTCCCGTGGAGAAAAAGTCCCGCATGGACTTTTTCTCGCTATCAGTAGTCCCGTAAGGAAAGGGAAAATGACACTTTTCCCTTTCCGTGGAGCAGGTAGTCCCACCAGGACTTCCTGCGACCCTATCAAAAGGAGGAAAAGATGCGGAAGGTCTTCACGATCATTTTTGCGGTTACCATGGCCCTCGCCATGGCCGGCCCGGTCGCGGCCAGGGTGTCCAGCCAGACACAGGAGTGTCTCGAGTGCCACACGGAGGGAACCCTGGGTATTGTCAAACAGTGGGACAAGAGCAGTCACTGGGACGCCGGAGTGGGCTGCTACGAGTGCCACATGGCGGACGAGAAGGACAAGGACGCCATGAAGCACAACGGGTACACTATCGCAATTATTGTTTCGCCCCGTGACTGCGGCAGATGTCACAAAGCGGAGATGGTCGAGCAGGAGGCGAGCCACCACGCCGAAGCCGGCAACATCATCAACTCGGCCGACGGGCTCCTGGGCCAGACCGTGGGCGGACCCCCGGCCGTCGCCGTGGGGTGCCGGCAGTGCCACGGATCCGTGGTGCTGGTCAACAAGGACGGGACTCTGAACCCTTCCACCTGGCCCAACACCGGTATCGGCCGGCTCAACCCCGACGGGTCCAAGGGCTCGTGTTCGGCCTGCCACACCCGGCACCGGTTCAGCAAGGGACAGGCGAGGAAGCCCGAAGTCTGCGGCAAGTGCCATCTCGGCCCTGACCACCCCCAGAAGGAGGTCTACGAGGAATCCAAGCACGGGATCCTGTATCGCGCTTTCGAGGAAGATCTCAACATGGATAACCCCAAGTGGGTCGCCGGTGTGGACTTTTTCGACGCTCCCACCTGCGCCTCCTGCCACATGAGCGCAGGCGGCAGCGAGGGTGTGACCCACGATGTGGGCAAGCGCCTGAGCTGGAACCTGAGGTCCCCTGTCTCAACGAAGATGGAGAACTCGGCCAACAAGCGGAAAGCGATGGTTGAGATCTGTACATCCTGCCATTCAGAAGGTTTCGTTGGCGGTTTTTACAAGCAGCTCGACGAGTTCGTGGAGCTTTACGACACCAAGTTCGGGATCCCGGCCATGAAGATACGGGACGACCTCCAGAATGCGGGCGTGATCCCCGAGGGCAACTTCAACGACGAGATCGACTGGATCTACTGGGAGCTGTGGCACCACGAGGGCCGGAGGGCCAGGCACGGAGCAGCCATGTCAGGACCGGACTACGCCTGGTGGCACGGCCTTTACGAAGTGGCCAGGAACTTCTACACGGAGTACCTGCCCGCCGCCAGGAGGCTTTCGGAAGAGGCCGGCAAGCCCGAGGTCTACGAGAAGATCGTCAAGGATTACCTGGAGAGTGATGAACGGCACGAGTGGTACCTCAAGGGGTTCGACGCAAAGAAGCTCGAAGAGATCCAGAAGTACTACGAGGAGAGGTACCAGCAGAAGGTTAACTAGCCCGCATTATTCATGATGGTGATGAGATGTCAGCTAACTGTGTGGCAAATATGGATAAATGGGAATGGCACGATAAACATCATGAATTATGCGGGGTTGCCCGGACATAGTCACGAGAGGAGTTTTTCGTTCCGGCAAGGCGACTGTGGAGTGAGCGCGGAGGCATACTTTAGTATTCCGCACAAGCGAACGACTCAGCAACGCAGCCAGAACGGAAAAGAACCTCGTGAATAGTCCAGGCTAGGTTACAGCTGGCAGGTTGCAGCTGACAGATAACCAAAAAGCCGGGGGCCGCAAATGCGGTCCCCGGCTTTTTTATAGCGATAAGCTCAGACTAAAGGCTGTTTCTCGCAGGGACGCCAGACGCAGAGAAAATCGATATATCATTAACCAGTTGCGGACGTATGCCACCAGGTCCATTGAAGGCTATTTACCGCAGAGCACGCGGAGAACGCCAAGAAAAGACGCTCTCAGGTCAAATGTTTTCAATCCCGGGAAGATCATTTATGCATGAAACTATGCTGAATCGGGATTTAGAGCTGATTACAGATAGACTTAAATAGGCTGGTAAAGTTTCTTTGATTCGTTTCTTGTCCCCAATACAACACCCGTGATTTCCGTTTCCCCGGTGTCAGAAGGTGAATTATGCCATTAAGAACTTTTCCTGTCAGTTGTTCACCTGGAAATGTGTTTCCTTTCCCTCCGTGTTCTTGGCGTGCTTGGCGGTTAAATCCAGGCCTTTGCGCCACAGGCAGTACCCTGCTTCTGCCTAACTTTGCGAGACAGCTCTTGATCCTGAATACCAGCTGTCAATTGCAGCTTCCGCAGATCCTCGATCCTTTGACTCTGAATTCCAGACACCAGACACCAGACGCTAGACACTAAAATCAGCGCTTGAGGAATAATGCTCTATTCTTCTTCCTCAAATGTTGATTTTAACAGCTTCATCCCCTCGATCCCCAGCAGCTGGTTGACGACGATTCCCGCCGTGGTCAGGGCTATCAGGTTCAGCCCGAGGGCCGCATCCACTTCGAAGTAGATGTTGACCGCCAGCACCACGGCGAGGCCGGCCTGGCTGAGCAGGCCTAACCCCAGCCGGGGGGCCCCGGGTTCAAGGTGCATCGCTTTTGCCGTGATAAAGATCCCTCCCGTTTTTCCCACCGCTCTGAGGGCCACGTAGATGAGAAGTGGCCAGAAGAGATCGACAAGGAGAGGGGGTTTGAAAAGGGCACCGCACATGATGAGGAAGGTGACGTAGACAGGCATTTCCAGCTGGTGGACGACCTCCCGGATAACGGTCTTGCCCCTTTTCACGCTCATGACGAAGGCCGAGGCAAACATGCACACGATGAGAGGTGAGACCCTGATGGCCATCCCGGCGCCAACGGCGATGAACAAGGCCGCCATGAAGAGGAGAGTCACCTCCCTCTGGTCCCTTTCAGGTGTTATGAGGAGGGACAGGGCCAACCCGAGTGCCAGCCCGAGAGCCGGGTGGAGCAGGGCCTCGACCGTGAACCCGAAACCGCCCGGAACGCCGCTGCCGATGTGGTTCACCGAAAATGACAGGACCAGCCAGAACAGGAGGGTGGTTAAAACGTCCGCGATGGTGGCCAGCTGCATGAGCAGGTGGGAAAGGCCGGCTGCTCTCCTGCCCCTGTCCATGAGAGCCGCCGCGGTGATCGGGTCGGTGGCTGTGGCGGTACAGGCTGCCAGCAGGCTGAAGACCAGGGCCGTCCCGGCAGGCCATCCGGCGGGGCCGGACAGGAACCACCAGAGCGCCCAGCCTGTGAGCACGAAGGCGGCCGTCAACTGTCCCAGTGAGAGGATCAATAGCTGTGCCGACATCCTGCGCACGGTGCTGAACTCCAGGTTCTCACCGATGATGAACCCCACCCAGCCGAGGGCAAAGGCAATGAACGGTTTCAGGTGCCCGATGGTGTAGACGTTAAAGAGTCCCAGGCCGCTCTCCCCCAGGAGATATCCCAGCACCAGGCATCCGATGGTGAGGAAATTCATCGCTTCTCGTCTCCAGTATTTCGTTTGGCGGTTTTGCGCACGACCCGCGGGCGGGCCTCACCGACCCTGTTCAGCGAAATGTTAACGGCGACAGGACCGATGAGTTCGTTGATCAGCACCGCGGCGAGGACGACGGTGGTAACGGTCGGGGCATAGGCGCTGCATGAAGGCGTGTTGCTCACGGCAACGCACATGCCGATGGCGATGCCCGCCTGGGGGAACAGGGCAGGTCCCAGGAACCTTCTCATGGGTCCGGCCGCACCGGTCACGGCAGCCCCCAGCCACGCCCCCATCACCTTGGCGGCCATCCTGCTCAGGATGTAGGTCACACCCACAAGCCCCAACCCGCCGAGCACCCTGATATCGAGGTGGGCCCCCTGGAGGCTGAAGAAGGTGATGTAGATGGGTAGCTCGACGCTCCCGATGGCCTCGAACAGGCGGTCTTTCAGGGGACAGAGGTTCACCAGGACGAACCCGATGGTGATGTTGATGAGGAGAGGGGAGTACTTCAACCCTATCCTGGCCAGCTCGCTGCTCAAAAAAGCGGTCCCGAGGATGATTATGAGGATCTCCTGGCGGTTGCGCGCCATGGGGGCCACCCGGGAAAGGATAAGGCCGATACCCGCACCCAGGAGAAGGCTTCCCCCGAGGCTGGCCATGGGGGCCCGCGTCAGGGCAAGGGAAAAACCGGTGTCAAGTTCCACGAAGGGAACCGCTGCCATGGCAAAGCCGAACACCATGACGGCAAGCACGTTCGAAAGAGCGACCACCGCGAGGAGGGTGTTGGTAAAAGGGCCCTGTGCCCGGGTTTCCTCCACCACCGCCATGACGGCCGCCGGCGCCGTTGCGAGCGCTGTGGCGGCGAGGAGAAGGGCAAGGGCCGGGCTGACGCCGGACACCACGAGTGCCGCGAAGGTCCCGGCACCAACGAAAAGGGTCTGCATGAGGCTCACGGACAGGATCGTTCCAAATCCGCCCGAAAGCTCGGCCAGGTCAAGTTTCCCCCCCACGGAGATGGCGATGAGAGAAAGGGCCAGGGAGTTGATGAACTCCAGCTTCTCGATGGTCTCCGGAGTGATGATGTCCAGGAGGGACGGGCCGAGGAGAAGCCCTGCCAGGATATAGCCGGTGACGCTGGGCAGCCGGGCGGCATAACTCGCCTTGCCCCCCGCGAACCCCGCCATGAGCAGGATCCCCAGGGCGATGATCTCGTTACCGGCCAATCTCTTTTGTCCTTTTGCTCTTCTTGATGTGCTTGAGGCGGAAAAGGTCCTCCCTCTCCCGTTCCTGGAGGGTGCTGAGCATCTGATGGATCTGGCCGGAAAGGGAGGGGATGAGGCTCTGTTCCAGCGCGTTGATCCTGCGGCTCACCTTGCGGATCTCCTCACCCAGTCTCTTGAGGCGGATCTCCTGGCTGGCGGTCCTCAGCAACCGGTCCAGGAGTTTTTCGTAGGACTCGGCTGTCTCGAGAATGTGGGGAGACGTGTCGATGGGAAGCATCCCCCGGGCTTCAGGGGTCCTGCGGAGGGAAACAAAATGGATCTCGGGAATGTGGATGCCCCAGATGTTGATCTCGCGGGTCTTGATGGGGATATTCCTCTTCGCTGAAAGGGCCGCGGCGGTCAGGCTCTGGCTCCCGGCGAAGGATTTGGCGATCCCGGCCTGGGTCATGGCCCTCTGGACCTCCCTCGCCATCTCCTCCCTGCTGTGCACGATGGTGTCCACGATCCGGAAAAAATCGCTGATGAGCGCCTCCCTCTTGCTTTTCAGCAGGTCGGCCCCGGCTATGGCCAGGGCCATTCGATCCCTGCTGGCCAGGAGGTTGATCCGGGTGGCCGGAACGCTCACGGCACGGCACCTCCGTCCACCTCCGTTTGGGGCGCTCCATCCCGATCCCGGCCGTTCCCGGGAAAATACTCCTGGATCCAGCGGCGGTCAATGCGCGTCAGTTCGGCTTCAGGAAAACCGGCGAAAAGGTCCCATGCCCCCGTGAGCGATTGGTCTATGCTCCTGTCTTTATTGCCCTGGTGGAGGAAAATTTCCTCGAACCGCTTGGAAAAGGCGAGGTATCTTCGGTCTTCGCTGGTCATGGCGTCCTCTCCCACCACGGCCTCCATGCGCCTCAGGTCCCGCCCCCTGGCATAGAAAGCGTAGATCTGGTCGGCCAGGTTCCTGTGATCGCCCCTCGTCTTCCCCTCACCGATCCCCAGGTTCATGAGCCTGGACAGGCTGGGGAGAACATCGATGGGAGGAAAGATCCCCTTGCGGTGAAGTTCGCGGGACAGGACGATCTGTCCTTCCGTGATGTACCCGGTGAGATCGGCGATGGGGTGCGTGATGTCGTCGTCGGGCATGGAGAGGATGGGGATCTGTGTCACGGAGCCCGCTCTTCCCCTGATCCGGCCCGCTCTCTCGTAGATCATGGCCAGGTCCGTATACATGTACCCGGGGTATCCCCGTCGTCCAGGGATCTCCTCCCGGGCGTTGCCGATCTCCCTGAGCGCCTCGCAGTAGTTGGCCATGTCTGTGAGGACCACCAGGACGTGGAGGCCATGCTCGAAAGCCAGGTGCTCGGCCGTGGAAAGGGCCATTCGTGGTGTCAACAGCCGCTCGATGGTGGGGTCGGAAGCCAGGTTCAGGAACACGACGGTGCGGTTCATGGCCCCCGTGGATTCGAAGGCGTCCACGAAGAAGGAAGCGTCCCGGTGGGTGATGCCCATGGCGGCGAAGACGATGGCGAAATCGCTCTCCTCGCCTACCACCGAGGCCTGCCGGACGATCTGCACAGCCAGTTCGTTGGACGGCAGTCCCGAACCGGAGAAGATGGGCAGTTTCTGGCCCCTGACGAGGGTATTGAGCAGGTCGATGGACGAAATACCGGTCTGGATGAAATCGGACGGTTTGTCCCTGGCCATGGGATTGATGGGGCTGCCGGTGATCTCGGTCTCGATCTCGGGTACGGGGGGCGGCATTCCGTCAAGAGGAGCGCCGCTGCCGGAGAACCTCCTGCCCAGCATACGTCTCGAAAGCCTTATCCTGGCGGTCCTTGGCAGGTAACGGACCCAGGTGGAGGCCGTGTCGATCCCCTGGGTCGTCTCGAAAAGCTGGGCCGTCGTCTTCTCCCTGGAGATCTCCAGCACCTGCCCCTGGCGCCTGAGTCCGCTGCCGGTGGTCAGTTCCAACATCTGCCCGAGGAATGTACCCGGGTCGGCGGGCATGCTCACCAGCGGTCCTGATATGCCGACAAGTCCCCGACCTTTCCTTGTCATCAGCTCATCCACGTTTCTCCTCCTGTTCGAACTTCTCCCTTTGCCTGGACATCTCTCCGGCCAGTTCCTCGATCTCCGCCTTCAGCTTTTTCAGGATGAGGTGGGATGCTTCAGGGAACTTCTCGTCGGGCTGCTCGTTGAGCCGGGCAAGATCAACGATGGTGGTCAGCTCCAGGAGCTTTTCCAGGGGGATCTCGGTCCCCAGGGCCGAAAGGATTGTCTCATACCCGTCCAGGAAAGCCTTGAGCATCCAGTACTGCTTCATCAGGGAGCACGATGCGTCCACCGGGTGGTATGCGTTCTGGCGGAGGAAGTTCTCACGGATGAGCCTGGCGCCGAGGAGGAGGACCCTCTCGTTGTCCGGGATGGCGTCCTCTCCCACCAGCTGGACCATCTCCTGGATCTCCTTTTCTCTTTCCAGCATGCGGTTGAGCCGCTGTTTCTGGACTGCCCAGTCCTCGAAGGTTTCCCTTGCGAACCACGGCGCCAGCGTCTCCCCGTAAAGGCTGTAGCTGCGGGTCCAGCTTATGGCAGGGTAGTGGCGGCGATGGGCCAGGGACGTATCGAGAGCCCAGAGCCCGCCGGCGATCCTCATGGACCCTTGTGTGACAGGCTCCGAAAAGTCACCTCCGGGGGGGGAGACGGCACTGACAATGGTCACCGAGCCTGTGTGCTCATCGGAACCAAGGGTCCGGACGTGCCCGGCCCTTTCGTAAAAACCGGCCAGCCGCGTCCCCATGTAGGTCGGGTAACCCTCCTCGCCGGGCATCTCTTCGAGGCGGCTGGATATCTCACGCAGCGCCTCGGCCCATCGGGAGGTGGAATCGGCCATGAGAGCCACGTGGTAACCCATGTCCCGGAAGTATTCGGCCATGGTGATCCCGGTGTATATGGACGCCTCCCTTGCCGCCACGGGCATGTTGGAGGTGTTGACCACGAGGACCGTCCTCTCCATGAGGGAACGGCCCGTCTGGGGGTCCTCAAGCTTGGGGAACTCCGTGAGGACTTCGGTCATCTCGTTGCCCCGCTCGCCGCATCCGATATAGATGATCACGTCCGCGTCAGCGTGCTTGGCGAGGGTCTGCTCAACGACGGTTTTACCCGTTCCGAACCCGCCCGGGACGATGGCGGTTCCGCCAAGGGCGATGGGGAAAAGGGTGTCGAGAACCCTCTGCCCCGTGAGGAAGGGACGGTCGGGTGCGATCTTGGTGACGCACGGTCGGGGGATTCGTACCGGCCAGCGCTGTACAAGGGACAGATCCAGCATGCCATCGGAACCTGTGTCCAGGCGGACCACCGTGTCGTCCACCCGGAAGGTTCCCGAACGCGCTTCCCGGACCCGGCCCGCCACGTCCGGCGGCACCATGATCCGGTGAACGATGCGGCCGCCCTCGGGCACGGTACCAAGAACGTCTCCCCCGGTGACCTCCTGCCCCTCGCTCACCACGGCGGTGAACTCCCATTCCCGCTCCGTGTCCAGGGAACGGACGTCGGTACCCCGCAGGATGAAATCTCCCTCAACCTCTTTCAGTGAGAGGAGCGGCCTCTGGATCCCGTCGAAAACCTGTCCGAGAAGGCCCGGTCCCAGTTCCACTGTGAGAGGGTGGCCCGCGCAGATCACCGGTTCGCCCACCGACAGGCCCGACGTGTCCTCGTAGACCTGGATGGTGGTCAGGTCGTGGTGGATGCGGATGACCTCTCCCATGATTCCGGGGCCGCCAACTCGCGTCACGTCGTACATCCTGGCGCATAGGAGCCCCGCCGCCTCGACGGTGGACCCGGAGATGCGGTAGATTGTCCCTCCCTCAGCCATGGAAGACACCTTTCTTCAAGTAGCCAGAGGTCAGTAGCCAGAGGTCAGACTACTGCCTACTGGTTACTGATATCTGTATCATCTCCTGATCTTCAACCGGTACCCGATAGCCCGGCGGATGATCCTCGAAATGAGATCCTCCCTTTCGTCCCAAAGTTCCCGACCGACAGGGCGGGGGAGAGTGATGAACAGTGGGCGGGCGCTGGCTTCGGCCTTGACCCGCAACTTCTCCGGGATCTGATTGTAAAGGTCTTCGGTGATAATAACGATCCCCGTGTCGCGGTTGCGCATGAGTTCGGTCACCAGCCACTCGACGCGGTCAGGGTCGGTCACGGCTTCGAACCGGGCCCCGGTCAGGCCGAACCCCTCAACGATCTCCGGCTGTCCTACCACCAGGACTTCAGACATAGCCGGTCATCTCCAGGAAAATGTCCCTGGGTATGTCGTATATGAGGCGGGTCAGGGAAAGTTTGATCCTGATCCCCTCGCGGCGCAGCCGCAGCAGGAAGCTGATCATGAGTTCTATGCCCAGAGGGTCCCTGACCAGCGGCCGGCTGTACCGGTGAGTCAGCTCGTTTTCGAGGGCCTGGTGAAGAGCTGAGATCCGCTCTTCACCATCCGGACCGATGACCGCCGCGGCCTGGAGCACGCTGCGCAGACGTCCAGCCGTCAGGGCCGAGATGGCCTCCAGGATGTCCGGGGCCGCGAGGGCTTTTCGAAAGGTTCGAAGATCCACTGCACTGCCGCCTTCGAGGAAGAACTCCACGGGGTCCCGGTCAGAGGGAAGGACCCTCCACATAAGGGCTGTCATGATGTTGATCTGATCGATCCGTTCGGACATGAGACGGATGAGGGCCCGAAAGCCTGCCTGCCTGGCATCTTTCAGCAGTTGCCCGTGCCATCGTCTGGACAGTTCCAGACGGATCTGCGGCAGGGACATGTCCTGGAACCCGAAAAAGACCTCATGAACGAGGGCCTGTTTGGGGAACCGCCACAACCTGAGGAAGTCAGCGGCCTGCGGGAGAGTCCTGCAGTGGGAGAGGGTTTCCATCTGATCGGGCCCCAGGAGCCCGCCGGCAACGGTCGCGGGGATTATCTGGGCAGGTTGGGCGCTGTTGCAGATACCGCTGACGATGCCCAGCAGGTTCGAAAGGTCCCATTCGGAAAGGCATACGGAAAGGGCCAGGCCCGGGCGGCCGTTGACCAGATGCCCGAGGCGGTGTGTGCGGTGAGCTATGGATTGGTCCACGGCACGGAAGAACAAGCGGCTGTCCTGGTCCCCGGCGACCGGTCCAAGGTGGATGCTGTAAGGTGTGTCCCTGAGCGCGGCAGTCCAGGATGCCCTGGTCGTCGCCCCGAACAGGGCCGCGACGCTTTCCTCCGGCAGGAGACGTCCTGCACCCCCCCTGATATGGGCGTTCAGGTATTCGATCTCGCAGGTCACTTCAGGATCCCCCCAGGTCACCTCATGTTTGTCAACTTCGCAAAAAGTCCAGGCGGGACTTTTCGCTCCACGGAAAGGGAAAAGCGTCGTTTTCCCTTTCCTTACGGAGACTGCTGTAATATCGCCAAAGTCCGGGTAAGACTTTGGCTCAACGGGAACCGAAAAGCGTGGTTTTCGGTTCCCTCACGGATCGAACACACAGCCATTGGCACTCGATCCGGGCGCCTCTCCCAGGTGCGGCTGTTTTTGCCGGTCATTGATTTGGGCGCCCCGCGCGGGGCGCGTTGATGGACTTTTTGCGAGTCCATCAACCTTTGACCTCCCCGACAGCATCCGGGTCGGGGATAGATCGGATCCCCGGTAACATCGATCCCAGAACCTCCACAGGCGGGTACTCCCCCAGGACAGCGAGGCGGCCGGCGATGGTGTTGTCCACCAGGCGAGAGCCGTTCGCTGCCTCGATCCTGGCGCCGCCCAGGATGCCTGGTTCCTCGGCGATCGTGCACTCGAACCCCGCCTCGGATACGAGGCGCCGGGCGATCTCCAGGTCGGCCGGCGCAATGACGATCCGAACCTCCTGTTCGCTTTCGAAATGAACGGCCGCCTGCCTGAAGAGTGGCTCAAAGGCGGCGCGAGCGGCCCCGGATATATCCTCACTCCCGTTCAGTAAAATCCGGGCGCGGGCAAGACATTCATCAAGGAAGCGGTACGTTTCATCGAGGGTCCTTTTCTCGACAGCTCCGCGGGCCCTGTTGAGGATCCGTGCGATCTCCGGGGCAGCCTTCTCCAGAGCCCTTTCGTGGGCCCTGGCAACCTCTCGGTCACGGTAGGCCTGGATGTCGGCGAGGAGTTTCGCAGCCTGGGCCGTGGCCCTGGAAAGATTCTGCGCGGCCTCCCGTTTCGCGTCCTGCCACAAACTTTCCAAAAGCCGGTCAGAACCCGACGTGTCCCGGGACCTGTCGTTCACTTGAGCATCACCAGGATAAGGAAGGCGATGACGAAACCCAGGATCACCATGGTTTCCGGGATGGCCAGCAGAATGATGATGGTTCCGCTGATCTCGGGTTTTTCTGCCAGGGCTCCGGCCCCGGCAGAGCCGATGCGGGACTGTGCCCATCCAGTGGCAAGGGCAGGGAGCCCGATGGCGAGCGCCGCTGCGAAGGCGATGAGAATGTTTTCTGACATGGTGCCCCCTTTCAGTGCGAATTTCAGATTTCAGATTTCAGATTTCAGATCTCAAACTATGATTTGCGCGAGGTTGCAGCGACTCGACGCACTTTTTTGAGATATGAGATCTGAGACATAGATCCTCACATCCTCCTGTTTTTCAGGTACCCTTTCTTCTGGGTTCTCTCCACATATTGACAGGCCTGCCGTGACAGGGCCATGAGCTTTTCGGGCTTGGGTTTGTCACTCTGGGAGGCGATGGCCGCCCCGATGGCAATGTCGTAACCGTCCCCGAAACGTTTTTTGAAGGAGGCGATAAGGTCGTCAGCGCACTGGTCAACCAGGGAGGAGTAGGTGAGGATGACAAACTCCCCCTGGGGCCTGCTCTGGATGAGGTCATCTCCAACCCCCCTGCCGTTGAGCGTTCCCACAATGAGTTCCTCGATGTCGCTGAGGGCCTCCACCGAGTAGGCTTCCTCTTCATTACCCCCGGAGCCGGGGTTCACATGAAGGGTGAGGACACCCACCGCCTTGCCCTCCGCGATGCGGTTGGCCAGTTCGCTGGAAAACTTTTCGTCCCCGGGATGCCACGCTGTTATCCCCCTCTGTGGGCTGATAAGCCCCAGGCTGGGCAAAGAGAATCGGAAGGAGGTGCTCTCGCCGGGCCGGCTCTGGACGGATATGGTTCCGCCGTGCTGCTCGACGATCTCCCTGGTCAGGGAGAGGCCGAGGCCTGTTCCTTTAACCTCCTTGCCCTCGTCGGTCTGGGTGTCGAGCATACCCCGGTAAAAGCGGTTGAAAACCAGGGAAATCTCCTCCTCGGGAATCCCGGGCCCGTTGTCGGAGACCTCGAAGATGGTGTACCCGTCGGAAGCGTTGAGATTGATGTCGATGCAGACCCCGTTCCCTCCGTACTTGATGGCGTTGCCGATAAGGTTGACCAGGGCCTGTTCCACTCTGTCCTGGTCGGCGATGAGTTGGTGGAGGTTCCGGTCGCAGTGCAGCCGAACCATCGCTTTGCCGCTTTCAGCCTGGGGTTTCAGGAGCTTGACGGCGTGCTCTACGACCTCCAGAGGGTCGAAAGGCTCCTTGGTGAGGCTGAGTTGCCCCGACTCGAGGCGGGCGAGGTCAAGGAAGTTGTTGATGAGCCGGTTGAGTCTCATGCTTTCGTTGTTGATGATGTTGAGGTAGCGTTGACTCCCTTCAGGGATATCCCTGCTCCGGAGCAGGAGCTCGGAGAACCCCTGGATGGAGGTCAGCGGCGTTCTAAGTTCGTGGGACACAGTTGAGATCAGCTCGGTCTTGAGGTGATCGAGGCGTTTGATCTGGATCCTGTTGAAGATCCCCTCCAGGAGAAGACCCACGAACTGGGTGATCACCGACTGGTGGAACCGGAACGTCTCCAGCGCGTCCGGGTTGGTGTCCGGGATGGCCGAAAGGGAAAGGCCGAACTGGTCGTGTCTGGGCGGCAGGAGACTGCGCAAGAGGCGCAGGTCCGAGTCAATGACCTCGTTCCAGGCGAACCCGAACTCGACCAGGCGGTCGTTCTCCTTGTAGGGCGGATGGAGGGAGAGAGAGGCCAGGGCCTGATAAAGGGAGTATCCGGACCGGTAGTCCATTACGGACATATTGATGCCCCCCTCCGTTCCGAGGCTGCCGACCCAGGCCCTGTTACTGGTCATGTCACCGATGAGGATCATGTGGGAGTGGGCTCCCAGGGTGACGTTCAGGGTTTTGACTGCGGCCGGGACCAGTCCGGACTCGATATCGGCGGCCTGGGACTGAAGATCCTGGAGCGCCGAGACCAGGGCTGTCGTCGCATCGTAGTTGGAGTTGATGACGCTCCGGTGCTGGAGGTTCTCCATCCCCATCCCCACCTGCAATGCGAGGGATTTAAGGGTGCGAAGGTTCGGCTCTGTGAAACCTTCGTTCATGGTCGTGTCGGTGACGTTCATGACTCCGAGCAGCCGTCCCCGGCTCTTGAGGGGGACGCTCAGGAAAGAACCTGTCCTGTACCGGTCCTTGTCATGGCCCGAGAACCGGGGATCCTGGTTGACGTCGGGTACGAGGAGCGCTTCCCCCGTGGCCGCAACCCACCCCGACACACCTTCTCCAACGGTGACCTTGACACCGGCCATGTCCTCCGGATACCGCCCTGCCCAGGCGATGAGGGTCAGGTGCTGACCTTGCGGATTCAGCGCCAGGATGGAAACTCTCTCCGCGTCAAACAGGGCCAGGACCTTGTTGCAGAAGGTGCGCAGGATCGTGACCTCGTCGAGGTTGGAGTTGAGAAGTTCCCCCAGTTCCAGGAAGAGCGCTTCGGTTATCTGTCTCGTCATAGGGTGCGGTGTCTCCTGAACGGTCTATAGGGCTTGCCGCCCGGCTGGTAGAACTTGCTGAAGAACTCCACATAATGGAGCCGGAGAGAGTGAATGGTCGGTGAGAACACGCCCAGGACGAAGTTGAGGGTGTGGAAGATGAGGGCCATCACGATCCCCACGGCGAGGGATTCGCTGGTCCGACCGATCATGTTGGCGACCTGGGCGAGGACCACCGAAGCCACCCCGATGGCCATCAGGCGGGCGTAGGAGAGCACGTTCCCGAAGATTTTCAGAAGTTCCAGCGGCCCCATGAGTCCCTCGCTGAAGATGAGAAGCCCGATCCCCGGTACCAGGAGAAAGATACCGATATGATCGCCCATCGGCAAGTAGCCGGATGCCGAGATGATGATGACGATGAGCCCGGCAAGGGAGATGATGTTGGCCAGGGCGGCCACCCAGTGCTTGACCTGCCGCTGCCGGATGGAGGTGATCATGTTGAGGGCAAACCCAAGTATGATGTGGCCGCAACCGAGGCCGATGGAAATAAACAGGAGGGGCATGATCAGATGGGACCGGTCCATGAGCAGCGGGTGCAGGCCCCAGTGTTCTCCGAGGTCCCCCAGAAACTCTCCGAAAAGGAGGCCGAAAACGGCCGCGGAGATACCGCTGAGCATGAACACCGCGCTGAGGCTCCTTACAAGGGGCCGGTCACCGAACCTTTTGAAGCACCACGCCGACAGGCCCAGAAGCAAAAGACCGTAGGCGATATCCCCCAGGATAAATCCGAAGAAGAGGGGAAAGAAAAAGGCAATGAAAGGGGTCGGATCTATGCTGCCGTACTTTGGCAGGGCCAGAAGATGGATCAGTGGTTCAAACACGCGCACAAAGGGGGCGTTTTGAAGTTGGACAGGAACCCGATCGTGTTCGTGAAAACGGGCGGGGATCGCCTCCACCATGACATCGTCACCGAAGTTGCTCTTGACCACCCCGAGCATCATTTCCACCTTGTCTTCGGGCAGCCAGCCCCGCAAAAAGAAGGTGTGTCGGCTTCTGGCGCTCAGGGCCAGGGACTGGAACTCGTCGAGCCGTTCCCTTAACACCTCCCTGATGCGGGAAAGGGTGCCGTACCAGCGGGAGGAAAGCAGGTCGATCCGGCCGGCCAGCTCGTCGATCTCCTCGGGAAGTTCCCTCTGGTGACGTATGAGAAGCCTCAGCGTTGTCGCCAGCGGTTTGTCCTCGTACCCGATCGGGAGGCGGATCTCCGCGATGCTTTCCTCGGAAAAGAGGGTGCGGACCGTCTTTTCCCGCTCCTTCGGGTAGGCGAGGATAGCGGCCACGTTATCCTTGTCCATGGGGCGCGTAAAGATCCGGAAACGCCCGGAGGTGATCCTGCCAAGCTCTTTTTCCAGGAGGGGCAGGATGCCGATCCGCTTTCTTTCGAGGATGATACCCATGAGTTCCAGGTTCTCGATCTCGGTGGCGTCTTCCAGCAGGGGATAGAGAGCTGCAAGGACCCTCTCGTACCTCTGGAGCATGGTCAGTTCGTCCTGCAGCTCGATGAGCCTCGTGTAAACAGGGGTGATGTCGGCGGCAGCCTGGTGGATGCAGCTTTCCAGGTCCTGTCGGGAGATGTGGTGACCAAAAAGCCAGGAGGGGGCTTTGGAGAGTTTATGGGGCGGTTTCAGGGAAACCAGGAGACGCTCCACCTCCTCGAGCAGCCCCTGCATCTGGCGCCTGAAACGGCCCTGGCTCTCGTCCTCCGACGGGAAGTGAATGTACTCGAGGCGCTGATACGGGATGGGAAACGGCTCCAGATGCACGACGCCCATAGAGTGGACGAGGTCAAGGATCCCCATGAGGTGCCGCTTCGGGCCCATGAAGGTGATCTTGACCATGGGCGTGATCATGGTATTTTCTCCAGTACCAGCTCCAGGATCTTCTCCACGACCTTGTCCCTGCGCCCTTCCAACCCGCCTTGTTCACTTTCGGCCAGGCTGGCCCCCTCCTCCAGGATCGTTTCAGCCTTCCGCTTCGCCTCCTCGACCAGCAGCTGGACCTTCTCCTCGAACTGTCCCTCTACCTCCCGGTCGATGCGCTTCTGCTCCGTTTCAGCTTTTGCCTGGGCATCATCAAGGATGGCTTCGGCTTGCCTGGCCCGATCCTTGAGATAGATGTCGATCTCCTTTTCGGTCTTGTGGACCTCGTCGAGGAGTTCGCTTTCCTTTAGATCCAGCGTTGTTCTTCCGGATTTCACATATTTCTCCCTATATGAAAAATTTATCACAAATTGCTGTAACTTCATAGAATGATGGACTCGCAAAAAGTCCATCAACGCACCCCGCGCGGGGTGCCCAAATCAATGACCCGCACCGTAAGTCATTGATTTGT
>JARGFV010000015.1 GCA_029210545.1 bacterium | reverse complement strand
GGGAGGCCTGCCGTACAACCAGCGCCTCCGGGTTTGCCACGATGAAGAACAGGGTGTTGAATTGAAGGAACAGGGCGATCTTCTCGGAGCGGACGACCCACTCCTCCATGATGGAGGCAAGGGAACGTTTGCGGACAACAGCGCCTGCCAGGCGATCCACCGCCTCGTAAAGTTTGGCTCCGGCTTTCAGGTGTTTTCTCATGAGACGGGGCATGTGAAGCAGGTTGAGAGTCTCCCCGGCGGGCGCGGTGTCCCAGATGATCCGCCGATAGCTTCCCGCGCGGGCCATTTCAACGATCATGTCGAGGAGCGTCTCCTCCCGGAGGGACGGCGCTGTGCCGATGTAATCCAGGAGGTCGAGATCCCCCTCCTTCCGCATGCCGTCCATGTCCAGGATGTGGGAAAGGATCTCGGCGAAATCGGGACCGAACTTCTTCTTCCAGGCGGCTCCGATACTGTCCTGGGTGATCTCCATGGCGTCCAGCTCCGGTGCGACCCCGGTTATCCGGTCGCCGATCTTGATACCGTAGATGTCGGACAGGGAAGGAGCCATGTCCGAAGTGATATGGAGTGTCTTAATCCCCTCGGAAGCAAGCTTAACCGCAATGGCTGCTGAACAGGTGGTCTTGCCAACGCCCCCCTTCCCGCCGAACAGGAACAGCCTGGCATTTTTTGATTTCATCGATCCTCCGTACCCGGTGTTCGCTTCGCCGCGCTCAGGTTCCGAGTTCCGGGTACCGGTTTCCGGGATCCAGGCGCAAAGCGCAAAGATCGAAGCGCGATGGAAACCCCTCATCTTCATTCATCGCTCCCTGCCCCGAGCTTGTCGCTTGTCCCGAGCCTGTCGGGGGGAAAGGAGCTTGTCGAAGGGACACCCCGTTTGTCATCGCGAACCCTAAAATAGTCCAATTCCTTAATCTTCCTCTCCCCCTTGGCCCGCCGAAGCTCCTGACCTCCGTAGTTTTAACGAAGGAGGTTTATGCGAAGGGGGCTGGAGGGAGAGGATCGAGGTGAGGGGGGAAAGCTTTTCCTGAGTGAAGCGATCTCACGGGCGACCGGAAAAAGCCGCGACGACCATTTCAGCTTCCGGCTTCGCTCTGACGAGCTACGACGGACAGGTCGCCTGGGATTGCCGCGTCGCTCTCATTCCCCAGCGTAGTCACCCCCATCTCGGTCTTCCCCCCTCAAGGGGGAAGAAGAATATGGAAAGTTACTGCTTTATGCTCGCAATGACCCGTCTTCGTCACGCCAGGAGCGTGACTACGCCGCGGCAGGCAAGCAGGTCTGGATTCCGGCTCATCCCGCCTTCAGCGTGATGTCCGGAATGACGGAGAGGGGCAGCCGTTTTCCGGGTTGCGGGTTCCAGGTGACCATACTACCGTCACCCCGGGCGAAGCGCATGCGTAGACCCGGGGTCCATGGATCCCGGATAATCGCTCCTTCCGCCTTCGCTAACGCCTGTCGATCAGCTATGGTGGACAAGTCCGTCGTGATTTCCGGGATGACGAATAAAGTAAACCGCCATACCGACACTTCGACACCTCTTCCCCCCTGCTCCCACGCTCCTCTGCCCGCCCTCTCGCTCAGTCGCTCAGTCGGCAAGTCGAGGGTCTCCCCCGCGTCCAGGTAACAGTTCGGGAGGAAGTCTTGTCGGCCTGAGCCGGTCGTTTATGCAGGCGACCCTGATATCACCCTTCACAAGAAGGGTTCCGTCCCCTTCCCTCAGGACACGCTGGCCGAACACCGCGCTGGACCGTCTCCCCTCCTCGATCCAGGTTTCGATGGTCAGCAGGTCGTCCAGAACGGCCGGAGCCCTGTACCTGAGGGCGGCCTCCACCACGACAAAGAAGATACCGCTGTCCTGGTAATCCTTTATGGAGCGCCCCAGTTGCCTGAGATACTCGTTGCGGCCCCTCTCCATGAACCCGAGGTAGTTGGCGTAATATACCACCCCGCCGGCATCCGTGTCCTGGTAGGCGACGCGGTAGGTGATGCGGGAAATATGTTTTTTCAGGTCGGTCACGGCATCTCCCTCAAGGGGGAAGAAGATATCAGGGATATGGGCTATTGTAAGGAGGGAGTTACAATCCTTCCCCAGTTCTTGGCTTTTCTCTGTGCTCTCTGTTTTCTCTGTGGTGAAATGCGGGCTTTGGTGCCATTCGGCCAAAAATCCCTGAATTCAGCCTTCCTCCGCTTTTCTCCGTGTCTCCGTGGTGATCGCTCTTCATTCTTCGTTGTCATCTCTCCGCTGCTTTACACACCACCAACCTGTAGCTCTTGTCCTCGGCAAAAGTCTCGGCAGTCCGGCTGTCCGTGAAATACTTTCTCTCGATCTTGGCGATCTTTTTTCGATACCTCCAGCGGGCAAGGCGGTTCAACCGCGGGTAGTTACTCTGCAGGTAATAAAGGAACAGCTCCCACATGGGCTGTCCGAAATTGCGGAGCAGGTCGTTAACCACGTCCATGTTCGGGGCAGTCTGTTGGGTGATATCCCTGTCACTGAGGATGTCGTACCTGGATCCTTCAAGCACCTCGTAAAACCTGCCCAGTGAATGACCCCCGCCCAGGCGGCTGCGGCCCCTGGCATCGTCGCGGCGGAAAAAGTCCGATACCAGGACAGACCCGTTTTCGGAAAGCAGAGTGCTGCACTTTCCAAAGACGCGCTTGAGATCGATGTACTGAAAACTCTCGGAAAAAAGCACGAGATCGAACCTGTCTGCAAGCTCCAGCTCTTCAAAGGTACTTTCGTGGATCACCCCTCTTTTCCCCAGTACATCCCTGGCGCAGGAGGTCAGGAAAGGGCTGGGCGACACGCTTTGGACCAGGTAGCCCTCATCCAGCAGCCTTGCGGAAAGCACCCCCGTGCCGCAACCCACATCCAGGATGGTGCTCACACCTTCCGGGATGCTGGAAACGATGAGATCGCTGTACCGATCCTGGGCCGCCTTGAGGTTGGAGATATCAACTTCCAGATCGCCGGTCCATAAACCGTAGTGCAGATGTGCAGTTTTCAGGAAATAGCGCGCGAAAACGAGACCGGCGGCCAGGCCCAGTTCCTTGGAGTCAACTCCGGTCGGGTTTTTCACAGGTCGGTTCTCCCCTCAAATTGAAAACAAAGGCTAATATGGCACAGGGGGGTAAGGGAGTCCAGATGGTGAGAGGGGGTAAGGGCAGTAAGGGGGTATCGGGGTGTCGGGGGAAGAGCGGACGCGGGGGCGCATGGGCGCATGGGCCCCCGCTCCCTTCCCCGTGTCCCCCAGTTACTCTTCCAGCACCTTCTCAAGGACCCTTTTCAGGTCATCCGAACTGTAAGGTTTGGCCACAGCCGCCTTGAACCCATACCTGCCGTACTCGGACATGATCGGGTCACCGGAATAGCCGCTCGACACCCAGGCCGTCACGCCCGGGTCAATCACCCTGAGCTTTTCCATCGTTTCACGGCCACCCATCCCTCCCGGTACCCTCAGATCCAGTATAACCGCGTCGAAGGGCCGGCCCTCATCGAGTGATTCCCGGTAACGGCTTATGGCCTCTTCCCCATCCCTCGCGGTACTGACCGAGTTGCCCATGATGGCGATCATCTGCCCGGCCGTTTCCAGGATATCCTTCTCGTCATCCATGATGAGGACAGACTTTCGACCTTTCCCGGCGCGCGATCCTTTCCTCTCGCCCACCCTGTCGGGTACGGGTGAGGACTCCTGCTCTATTTCAGCCTTCGCGGGGAGGAACAGATCGAAAGCGGCCCCGCTTCCCGGCAGTGACCGGACCGTGATACTTCCACTGTGCCTTTTGAGGACAGAGAAAGCAAAGGCAAGGCCGAGACCGTTGGAACCGTCCTTCGTGGTAAAATAAGGATCGAAGATCCTTTCCCGGTCCTCTTCGGCGATCCCCCTTCCTGTGTCGGTTATCGTCAGCCTGACGTACGGGCCCGGCGCAAGGTTTCCCGGTCCGCCTTCACCGACGATCACGTTTTTGCCCGCCAGCTCGATGACGCCGCCCTCGGGACAGGCATGAACGGAATTGTCCACCAGGGAAATGAGCACATTTTTCACCTGCCCTCCATCGAGCTCCGCGTCCCACAGATCATCCTCCAGTGAAAACCTCAGCTGGATGGATGGTGGAAACTCGTAGGACCTGAGAGACTCGCGGATGAAGATCTTCATGGGGACGAGGGCCTTGACCGGAGCCCCGCTGTGCGCGAAGGGCAGAAGTTTCTGCACCAGCCCGCTGGCCACCTGGCAGGACTTTTCGGCATTGAGAAGGGCTTCCTGGACCTTGCTGCCGGGGTCCGCGGTGATCCGGGCAATGGAGATGTTCCCCAGGATCCCCGTCAGGACGTTATTGAAATCGTGGGCGATGCCTCCAGCCAGAACGCCCAGCCCCTCGAGCCTTTGCAGGTGGTGCGATTCCTTAGCGAGCCTTTTCCTTTCCGTGTCAGTTTTTTTTGTTTCACCCTGTGTTGCCTGTGTTAAATTAGCTTTCGATCTTGTATAAATCAAAGCCGCTGTTGGTGAGTCACAAGTGTCGGATGAAACAAGTACCTGGGAAAAGGGGGCCGGATGTCATACGAAAAGCGCAGGAGCTTCCCGCGGCAGGAGACCTCCGTCGAGGTCAATTACGAGCATGGGATGGAGTCCTTCACCGATTACACGATTAACCTGAGTCTGGGAGGACTGTACATCAAGACAACACGTCCCCTGGAAACAGGTTCGATCATCACAGTGGATTTCACGCTGCCCGGCTTCGCATATTCCTTCCGGATCAAGGGCAAGGTAGTCTGGAAAAAGTCTGCGGAAACTGATGAAGGCCCTCCGGGCATGGGCATCGAGTTTACCGAACTGAGCAAGGCCGACGAGGCTATCCTTCTGCAGTACATCGGACGGTCGCAGCTGACACAGAAAGGATACTAAAAAAATACAGTGGGTTAAACCCGCTGTATTTTTTTAGCTTGGTTGACTTCATTCGGAATGACGGAGAGGGGCAGCCGTTTTCCGGGTTGCGGGTTCCAGGTGACCATACTACCGTCACCCCGGGCGAAGCGCATGCGTAGACCCGGGGTCCATGGATCCCGGATAATCGCTCCTTCCGCCTTCGCTAACGCCTGTCGATCAGCTATGGTGGACAAGTCCGTCGTGATTTCCGGGATGACGAATAAAGTAAACCGCCATACCGACACTTCGACACCTCTTCCCCCCTGCTCCCACGCTCCTCTGCCCGCCCTCTCGCTCAGTCGCTCAGTCGGCAAGTCGAGGGTCTCCCCCGCGTCCAGGTAACAGTTCGGGAGGAAGTCTTGTCGGCCTGAGCCGGTCGTTTATGCAGGCGACCCTGATATCACCCTTCACAAGAAGGGTTCCGTCCCCTTCCCTCAGGACACGCTGGCCGAACACCGCGCTGGACCGTCTCCCCTCCTCGATCCAGGTTTCGATGGTCAGCAGGTCGTCCAGAACGGCCGGAGCCCTGTACCTGAGGGCGGCCTCCACCACGACAAAGAAGATACCGCTGTCCTGGTAATCCTTTATGGAGCGCCCCAGTTGCCTGAGATACTCGTTGCGGCCCCTCTCCATGAACCCGAGGTAGTTGGCGTAATATACCACCCCGCCGGCATCCGTGTCCTGGTAGGCGACGCGGTAGGGAATCTTGACGGTATTGCTCCGTTGTTGGACCATGGCCTTTTTTCTCTCATTTAGGGGACTATGTACAGCGGTGAAATTGCCCTTTTAAACAAGTGCATGAAGTGCAGGAGGAGCGGTGCAAAAAAATGCAGGAAAACCGCTGACATGTACATGGTACTTTTGCACTTCAGGCGCTCTATGCACTTTATGCACTGGAAGTTTTCTACCGGCTCCCGGCTCCAGGCTCATGGCTCCTGCCTTTCCCCAGTATCCCCCTCAGGCTCTCCTGGTCGAACTTGAGACGGAACTTGATGAAGGGGCCCTGGGCTGTGAAATCGCCCTGGGAGAAATCGGAATCTTCATAACCGTGGAGGTTGTAACCGAAACTGAGCCACAGGTTCTCGATGAAGCCGTACCCGACCGAAGCACCCAGTCCGTAGTCAGTTGAACCCGCGTCCAGGGCGGCCAGGACACTCGTCCACGCACCGATATCCCATTGCCGCGTCAGGTCGTACCGGCTGTCCACTCCCAGCAGCTGGGTCGTCCCGCTGTAAAGCTGTCCATCCACGGTATCCTTGACCTGCTTTATCCCGTACTTGAAGGAGACCTGGAGGTCGTCCGCCGGCCTGAAGTTGGCATTGAGGTTATCCACGACCTTCCACGATTCCATATCCAGCCCTCCGCCGGTCTCTTCATCCGAGAAGTAGTCCAGTCGGTTCAGGAAGGTCCATCGACGGTCCCACGGCCGGTACACGATCCCTATGCGAAGATCCGTTTCCGTTTGACGGACGTTGGGATCGGACTCGGTCCTGAACTGTTTCAGATCGAGGGAGATCCCCACACCGTCGGCGGGCTCACCGAACATCCCGTACACGATCCCACGCTTGTCGCTGCTCTCGGCGCTGCGGGACTCGTACCGCAGGTCGAAATCCCAGAGTTCGAGGGTATAGCCGGTACCCAGGGAGATCGCGGTGTAATCCTCTTCACTGGAAACCGGAGGAGCGTCAGGGTTCAGCGGTTCACTGGTGGACTCCCGGATAACCCTGGCGCTTTCCAGGCCGGCGCTCAGCCGCCAGCGGGGGTTGATCCGCCACGTCTGGTCCAGGCCCGTCGTGGCGTAGACCCGCTCACCGTTCTCGTCATGTTTCCTGTCGACCGTGGAAACCGCCTCCGCCCCCTCCCACGGTTTGGCCCTCATACCCAGCCTGGAGCTTGTCACGGAGGTATCGTCCCCGTCGGTGTACTCCTGTTCGGCGTAGAGGGATACCCTGTCCGTCAGCTGGTAATCGGTCCCCAGCAGGGTCCTGGTAGGATAATCGGTATTGGCGTTGTCCCCCAGGGACTGCTCGCGGTTCGCGCGCAGTTCCAGCCGCTGATCCCCGGAATGCCATCTGGCACCCGCCGTCAGCTGGCGGCTGCTTTCTTCCGTACCGTCGCTGTCGGTATCCCTGGCCTGCCGCACGGAGGCGTTCAGAACGGTATTTCCCGCGGTCTTCACCGCGCCCAGTTCCTGGACCTGCCGATCGGCTCCGGTCTCCAGGTTCTCCTGATCAAACAGTTCAGCGGTCACACCCACCGTTTCGGATATGGCGTGCTCGACCTGGAGGCCCCTCTTTCTCGTCCCCACCTCGGAACTGTTCTGGTGCCCCAGCCCGAACCCGGATTCCGTTTCCCTGAGGTAGACGGTTCCCTTGCTCTTTTCAGTCTGTCCTGCCAGCTCCACGATGAAGGCGGATGCATCATCGGCATTGCCTGACACAACGTTGCTGCTAGCCGCTGCCTCTGCGCGAAGGTGCACCCCTTCCGAGAGGCGGGCTGTGATATCGATCCCGGTGATATCACCCTCGTCCTGGCCTCGGTCCTCGTGAATGCGGGAAAGGCCCACCGTTGTTCCGGCGCCTTCCAGGGCAACCTCGCCCCTCACGCCGTAGGTGAGACCCGCCGCATCCGGGTCCGACGTTTCGAACTCGGCAACGATGATCACAGGGTTGAAGAACTCGTCACGCACGGGAACCGGCTTTTTAAAGAAGAGGGTCCCGTCACTGTAATCGATGCTGTAGTCCACGTGCCTGGTGAGGGTTTCCGTGGCGAGCACAACGTGGGACTGGAACCGGTCCCTCACCTCGATGCGGATGAAATCGGAGTTGATGACGACATCGGGCACCGAGAGGCGGTAGATACCCGAGGTCCCGTCACCCGGGATCTCGTCCCGGATGTAACCCTGCTCCGTCTCGGAGGCGAAGAGGTTGTAGGAGTATTTTTCACCCCTCAGCTCCGATCTCAGGCCCGTGATCCTGCGATCATACCGGGAGAGCTCCGTCACCGTCAGGCCGGAGCTGGTGTCGCCGAAGAGGGCGTAGAACTGTCCCTTCTCGATCTTCAGGTACAGCTTCTTCGATGTGGGAGCCTCGTAATCCTGTTCGGTACCGTCTCCGTAAAGGGTGTAGTAGCTGTCCGGATCGATGGTTCCGTGAAGTCCTTCCCCGGCGGCTCCATGGGGCCCGTTGGAATCGTAGGACATGGTCAGGAGGTACTCTCCCTTGACCTGGCCCTTGGCGAAGAGAGCGACACGGCCATCGTAATAGAGATCCTCCTCGCCGCCGGAATCCTCAAGGGACTGCATGTTGCCGCTCCCCGTATTGTATCCCACGGTCCCTTCCGCCAGGCCCACCAGGATCCATTCCTCCCGCTGGGCGTTAAGCCAGACCCTGATCTCCTCCTCACCGTCCTGAAGCCTGACCCGGACAGCGGCATCACCGGTTCTGACCGTGGGCTTGAGCATGAGCCGGGCGATCCCGTTCTCCTCGACCCCGAAGAAAGCATCCCCCCTGCCGCCCCCGGATCTGAACGGCTGGTGGGGCGTGTCCACGAAGTACTGTCCCATGGACTTGATCCGCGCCGGGTACCCATCCTCGTCTGTCAGGCGAACCGCCACAACCGGTACGGTTCGTCCGTCGGCCACCAGGACCGACTGTTCAGGCAGGAACTGGACGCTCACGGGGGAACCTGACAGGTGGACCTCCCTCTCCACGGTCCTGAAAACGAGGCCAAGGCTGTTGATCTCCTCCACCTTGAGAACGTTGTCCCCCGTCTTGAGTTCGATACCTTTCCAGACGCTCAGGGCGGCAGTTCTGCCGGCATTGTACTCGGTCCCCATGAAGTTCAGGCGGTGCGCCTCGTTCCCGTTCACCGTCAGTTTAACCTCGCTCCCGGGATCGTGTTTCACTGCCACCCTGATACCGGGGACCCTGAACGCATACCCCGCCGGCGGGTACACCCACTCCAGGGAGCCGTCCGTATCTTCGAGCCAGCCCTTGTCCGCCAGTAGGTCAACCTCGGCCGAACCGGCAGCATCAGCCCCAGGTTCCAGGACATCGAGTTCGGGCGCCAGGCCTGACGCCGCCCTCCTCTGGCCCGGCCTTAACCCCTCGATAACGATCTCGGTGATGTTCTGATCGTCGATGGGCTCGAGCTCGGTCCGGGTCTCCACCGTGGTGGTTATGACGTTCACCTCAACCCGCCGGTTGAGGGTACGGCCCCTGGCTGTATCGTTGGAGGCCACCGGCTCGTCCGGCCCCTTTCCATCGGTGATGAAAATACCTGAGGGAAGGTCCCACACGCTCCGAAGGTAGCGGGCGACGCTTTTTGCCCGCGAGCTGGACAGGTCGTGGTTGTCGTAGTATATCTGCCGGCCGCGTCTGCTGATGGGCACATTGTCCGTGTGCCCGGTGACCTGGACCCTCCCGATCTCACCCGGATCGAACTGGGAAGCGATGATATCCAGCGCCTCCTTGTCTTCCGCTGTCAGCCGGGATTCGAAGGTGGCGAAATGGGGCCGGAAGACAAACTTCCGCGTGCGGGTCTCCTCCCTCTCGGAAGCCTTCAGCAGGACGTTCTGGACCTCAGGGGTGCTCATATCGGCCCGGAGGGGGGTGTCGAAGGTGACGCTGGCCGAACTTACGACCTCGGTCATGCGCCCCTGGATATTCTTCACCGGTTCGAAGGTACCGTCCTCTCCGAGGGGCTCCAGGATGTTCTCTTTCGCCCAGTCCCAATTCTCCAGGATCTTCGTTTCGAAGGTGATCCCCTTCTCCCAGACGCCCGGCACATCGCCGATATTCCACGTGAGGATACGGCCGTCCGCCACCGGATCGCCTACAGGTTCTCCCTCGAGCATGACCGTACCGGGCTCGAACTCCACTCCCTCCGGCAGGGTCACCCTGAACCGCACGTTACCCAGCGGAACATGCTCGCCCCTCATGGAAGCGCTGAAGGTGACCCGGTCGACCTGGGAAACCGTCTTCAGGACAAGGACCGCCTTGCCAGCGGTGGGGGCCTTGGGTACCAGGTAGAAATCAACCCTCCACAGGGAACCGCCGGCAAGGTCCACGAACCGGGACCAGGGCCGGCCGGCCTGGCGCGTATCGTCGTCGCAGGCCACGACATCGTACATTTCGGACACCGTTTCCAGGTCCAGCTGCAGGACATGAGTTCCGGACCGTACCCCTTCGAAGTGGAACCGGCCCTTTTCATCGCTCACCACGAAAGTCCCGTCCTCCAGGAAGACCGTGACTCCGCCCACACCGGAACCATCGGTATCCCCGCAGGCGCCGGCAACGATCCGGCCCATGATGGTGTTCCGGCTTTTGAACAGATCCTCCTTGACGCGCACGACTGCCAGGGCCGTATTAGACACCAGGACCCCGGAACTCGCGGTATTGGGAGACACGGCCCTGCCTGTCCTGGCGGCGGCCCCAACCCTGGCGACAAAGACTATCTCGATGGTCCCACCGGGAGGAATATCCCCCACCGAGAAGGCCAGGGATCTGCCGTCAGGGGCCGTGAGGGGATCTGGAGAAGGCACAGCGGCGGTCCTGGCGGAGCCAGCCTCGTAACGGAACCCCACGGGAAGGTCGGTGGTGAGCACCGTCGAGGGCACGGTGGTTCCGGAGCTGTTCTGGACGGTGATGGTGTAGGTGAGGTAATCGCCTGCAGATACGGTCCCCTTGCCCGGTACAGCCGTGACCCAGAGCACGCCGGACGCATCGAAGAGGAAAAGCGCCGTAGACACGTCCACAGGGACCGCCGTATCGGTGTAACGGGAGGTGAACTGGGCACCCGGGTAACCGAAAAGCTGGCCGTCGTTGGCCGTCTCGGAGGGAGCGCCCGACAGGATGTACCCGGTGAAGGCACCGGTGTCGACGCCCGTCTCGGTCAGAAGAACGGTTTCCACCAGGGTGGAACCCGGATCCTCGATCTCGACGCGGATAGTGTCCGCCACCGCCGGGTTGATGTTGCCGTCGGGATCGGTGAGCAGGACAAAAACGGGATCGCCCTGGCTGAAGTTGGCGGCCGGCTCCAGGGGCACCGGTACGGACAGGTCGATACTGGTCCCGGTGGCAGGGTCAGAGGGTGCCGGCGCCGGGACAAAAGATGCTCCATCGAAATAGGGCGTGATCCCAACGGTGAGGAAAAGGGCCGGGGCGGAAGGTGCGTACCTGTAAAGCTCCAGGGTAGACGGGGTGCCAAGGACCACCGTGGTGAGGCTGACAGAGTTGGAGACGGCAGACTGGGGCGTGCCGGTTATGGTGTAATCCGCGCCGGCCGTGTTGGTGATAACGGTGCCGGCGGGGACGGCAGTGGCTACAGCCGGCATAAACGCCAGTAACAGTAACGGTAATAGCAAAACGGCATAAACAGAGGCCTGCGTGGGCCTGGAACCCGCGGGTAATCCCCGGGAACCAGGCGCGCGCAGGGCCGATGGAACGGCCGCAAGACCGCTCCACCGGCTCAACTTTGTTGTGAAGACACCCATCACGTTTATCAGGCGGCGGACGGAAAAACGCACCGGTCCCTGCGCGGCAAAAATGCCGGCGTTGGGGGAGGGTGGAACCATGTCAAACCGCCATCGAAGACCCATGAACGTCGCTGTCCGTTCCTAGGGGCCCGTGATGGTCACGTCGAAGACCAGATCGGCCGAAGAACCGCCGCCAAGGGAGTTGATGCTCCACATGATGGGATCGATGTTATCCACGGTCCCGGCAGAGGCAGACTGGACAGCCCCGAAGGTGGTGCCTGCCGGGGTTGCGTCGGCGATGGACAGGGCGGTTGCCGCGCCGGTTCCGGAGTTGAGCACGTGAAGTGTGTAACGTAACGTGGCTCCCGGGATGGCGTGCTGTCCGCTGTTCATCGGATCGGTGTCGATGACCGTGAACGACTTGGTCAGGCTGAGGTTTGCCCACACGAGGTTGTAAACAGCCCGGGCTGAATCGGCGCCATCGTAATCGGCGAAACCGGTGGCAGTTCCGCCGGTGTCGGCCATGACCTGTTCGATGGTTGTCGCGTTGAAGGCGGCGCCGTTGTCGGCGGTAATGGCTGCTTCCGCCCGGTAGGCCATCACCCGCAGGTCGTAGGTATCCGGGGTGTTTGTCGTAACGGGCGAGGCGCCAACGTCTGCCACGATGAAGAAGGTGTAGACCGTATCCATCGTCACCGACGATTCGGTAATGGGCCCTGCACCGAGGTTCACGTCGACCAGGGTGTCCAGGGTACCGTTGCCGTTGGAGTCGGCCCAGATATTGACGTTGGTGACGAACAAGGCTCCGTCACCCAGCGCCTCGACATAAAAGTCGATGGTGCCGTTACCCGCGTTCTGAACGTCGAAGGCCAGGGGCCGGAAGGTGTCTCCTGGCCACACCGAAAGGTTCGTACCCAGGACGTTGTTGGTGACCTGTACGTTGATCAGTTCGTCAACCACGAAGGTCGCTGTATCGCTCGTGGTGTACGCGACGGACCCGATATCCCAGCTCAGCAGAGCCGTGTTGTCCACCACGGTTCCCGCCCAGGTCCCGCCGGCCAGAGCGGAGCCCGGGACCACAGCCGCCGCGAGGGCCACCGTCAGTGCCGTAAGTATTAACTTCTTTCGAGTTTTCATTATATTCTCCATCTCGCATTGGAATGCGCTTTAATGGCACCAGACTGCTCAGAACTTGCAGCTTCCTTCCGCCTGGTGCCCGCCAAATCAGGCCGTTTTTCAGATCCAATCGAATACCACCTCCCATTCTTTTTCTTCTTTTTGATCCTGTTATCGGGCTCCAGATCCGCGAAAGCCCGTTCTTTCCCCGTTTTTATTTCAGAACGGCCCGGAACGAGACGTTGTCCGTCTGCCCTGGCTGCAGGGCCTGGATCCGCCTGAACCGGATGTGCGTGTATATTTCCGGGGGCGCCGGTTTCCGGCTGCCTTCCTCGTCCTCGACAGTGAGATTTTCCGGCAGGTCGAAGCCGCCGCCACCGTCGATGGAGAAGGTCACCAGGGTGAAATCACCGCTGGCGGACCCGACCAGGTAGGACGTCTGATCGGGAACGGGGTTGACGATCACGATGTTCTCGACCGGGTCGGAACCGGAGTTCGTGTAAGTGATCCGGATGATCAGTTCCTCCCCCGGGAGAGCCTTGTCCACGGGTACGAGGTCGATCTCCTTCTCTCCCTTTTCGTTCTCCAACTCCACCTGGCGGAGGATCGTTGAAGTCAGCGTCACACCACCCTCTTCCCGGGCCTGTGCTGTCGGACCAATGATGGTCAGCAGGAAGAAAATGACAAGAAAACGGTTAACAAGTTTCATGCTCTCACCTCCTAATCGATGGTCACATCGAAGGTGATGGTCTGGGTCCCTGCCACAGCACTTATGGTGGTGCTGGCATAGAAGACCGTGACGGTGGAACCGATGAGGGCCTCCGAATCGGCCGTTATAGGCCCCGCTGTTATGGAAGCCGGCACGAAGGTTGTGTTGGTCGGGATGGGGTCTGTGATCACAAGGTTGTCGATACCTCCTGCCCCGGTGACCCCGAACTCGATGGTGTAGGTGACGGTGGCTCCCGGTATGGGATCCGTTGTCCCCAGGGTGTTGGCGACGGCGTAGGACTTGACCATGTTCAGGACCGTGAGGGTGAGTTCGTAGACTTTGGTCACGCTGCGTGTTCCACCGTTGACCCCTAGAACGGCATCGGTTAACCCTCCGCCATCCCCTTCTCCGGTGTAGGAGGTCCCCGGAACGGTACTGAACGGTGCGTGCCGGTGGGCAGCCTCCAGGGTGATGGCAGCGATATCGCCTGGCGAACCGGCAGCGGCGGGGATATCCTGGATGACCCACACGTTGACGATTTCGTCTTCGACAAGGGTAAGGCTGGTACCGTAGGCGGCATCCGCCGAGGTGAAAATGGCGTCGCCATCATCAATGTAGATCTCCACTCCCGGCGTGGCGGGAGCTCCTGCGGGCGGATCTGTGTCGAAATCGTCGCTGCCGCTCTCCACGATAGTAAGGACAAACGGCTCGGTACCGTTGCCGTTGTTGGTCACGGTGAAGAGCAAAGGCTGGTTTGCCGCCGGAATCGTAAAGATGAAGGTCGTCCCGGATCCGGCGCTGCCCACAGCGACATCGATGATCTCGTCCACGGTAGTGGATGCCGTGGAGCTGTATGCCGTGAGGTTCGTGGCCGGTCCGATGTCGTAGGTCGCCATGGCGCGGTTTTCGATCACCGTACCGGCATCGGTGCCCAGGGCGGATACCGGGGCAGCTGCCCCCAGCAGTATGGCCGCGGCCAGGGCTGTTCCCATTGCTAATCTTTGCATGTCCCGCCCCTCCTTCCGTCCATGGTGAGATATTTCTCCCTACGGACGTTTACTCCTATGGGATCATCACCTGATAGGTGAGATCGAAGCTTGTCGATCCGTCGAAATCCCCCTGGGGTTCTATCCTGAACCCGGTCACCGCGCTGTCGTACCCTTGCGCGTCGGGGACCGGTGTATAGGTGTAGGCCGGGGAGGCGGAACTCCCGCTGGTAAAGGCGATGTCGTCGCCCGTGCTGGCAAAGCTTACATAAGAGTATGAGAGCAAAGTGGTCCCCGCGTCGAAGGTGACCGGCGAAGCCGCCCCCGTGCCGACGTACATGGTTACGACAGCAGGGATCGAGTCCCGGATCGCCAGGGAATCGCTGTTGGGGGGCGCGTTGCCGCTGTTGGTCGTCGTGATGGTGTAGGTCACCACGGACCCGGGAAGAGCCTTGTCGGCGCCCCCGGGTGTGGCGGCGGTGCTGTCGGCAACGGCCGAAATATACTTCATGCTGGAAATGTTGGGGTAAGGTGCGTTCACCGTATCGCTCACCGAATCGGCCACGGCGGTGTTGTACTGCGAGGTAGCGGTGGTCACCACGGTGGCGATGCCCGAAGAAAAGCTCGGAATAGTGTACACGGTGAAAATGTCCACGGAACTGCCGCTGGCAAGGGCCACCGTACCGGCGATGAGGCTATCGCCCGTGTCGTAAATACTGTCGCCGTCGTCCAGGTAAAGGGTCACCGCTGGCGACCAGGTCGTGGGGAGGATGGTGTAGGCGAAGGCGAAGGCGTCGTCTCCGTTGCCCAGGTTCACCAAGTGGTGAAGGCCCCACACGGTGTCTCCCCAGTACCCGGACAGGGTATACGCTGGCGAAAAATCCAGGTCGGCGAACTGGGTGGATCCGCCGCCGCCGCCGCACCCGCCCAGGTTGTCGTTGATCTGGGCGCCCAGGCCGTTGGCGCTCTTGTTGACGTTGGTGCTGGAAACGTGGATCGTGTGCCCGACAGGTCCGGTGAAACTGGGATCGAGAGCAAACCAGTTAATGGCGAACTCCATGGCGAAGCCATCGGCCGTCCCGTAGTGTCCGGAGTAAGTCGATATGGCGCTCGAGATGTTCTTGAGGTTCCCGGGCAGGGCATAGCCGTCGCCGAACCCGGCCGAGTCCACTGTGGAGTCACCGTTGACGGCATCCACCGGGTTGTATTGGGCGAGGTAAATGCTCACCAGCCTGTTGTTCCCCTTCCACTCGGCCACGATGACCGTCTCGGTGCTGCTCATGTAACCGTCGTCGTTGGTGTCGGCGTAGAAGAGGAACGTCTGGGTGTTGGCGGAACTATCGCCACCAAGCCTTTCTGTGTAGAGGTACAGCCACGTGTTGTCGTAGGTGTAGGAGAACTGGACGATATCCCGTCCGATGGATGGAACGGGGGCGTCCAGATCGGTCAGACCTCCCGCAGGGCCATCGCACACGTTGTTGTCCTCATCGGCGATCGTCGTGTTCCAGTCGGCCACACTGCCGTCGATCGTGATGGGTTCGTAAAGGGTGGGCTGTCCGTCGCCGTCTCCGCAGGCGCACACGGCCAGGGCTTTACAGGGCAGCAGGAGCAAAGATCCGATGACAAGGAAAAGTGCGCCGACATGCAGGATCAAAGGTGAGACGAACCGTTCTCCAATAGTCCCCTTGCGCTCCTTTTCAACCGCGTTTCCCAAATGACCCTCCCGGAACAAAATGATAAAGTCTCACTCTCCTTCCCCATGATATCCTGTCTTGACAGGGCACAACGAAACCTGCCGGGGCAAGGAAGCCAGCTAACTAATTGATAAAATATGCAAATTCAGTTCCAGCAACCCCCACTTCACAGGAAACCGCAAGTAACCAAAATAAAAGGGCAATTCCTCCGATAGGCCTCCCTTTCAAAGGTTGATACGAACAAAATCTGAAATTATTTCAAAATAGGTGCACAGATTTTACATATTTGCCATTATCAATATATATGACATTAATTTCAAGATCGAGCAGGTACCTCCTGACGCTTGTCCTTCAATAAAAAAGCACGGGTAAATCAGTGCCTAATTGACTCTTCCCTGTCTTCCGCCTCGATGATCCGGACCAGGCTCCCCACCACTGCCTGGTCGAACTGGGACCCGGCCGATCTTTTCAGTTCGTCCACCGCGTCCTTTACGGTGAGGGCCGAACGGTAGGGACGAGAATGGATCATGGCATCGTAGGCGTCCGCCACCGAAAGGATGCGCGTCTCAAGGGGGATCTCGTGAGCCCGCAGGCCAAATGGGTACCCGGAACCGTCACACCGCTCGTGATGGGTCTGGATGCAGATCTTGACCGGTTCCAGGTAGTCGATGGGGTCGAGGATGCGCTGTCCGATAAGGGGGTGTTCCTTGATCCGCTCCCACTCGTCGCCGGTCAGCTTTCCGGGCTTGTCGGTGATGGTGCTTGAGATGACGATCTTCCCGATGTCGTGGAGCACGCCCGCGTAACGGATGATGTCTTTCTGCTGGTCGGAGAGGCCCAGGTAATCGGCGATCTTCAGGCTGTAGTTGGTCACGTTCTCCGAATGGTCCTTGGTCCAGCTGTCCTTGGCCTCCACGGCGTTGACGAGGGCCTTGATGGTCTTGAAATAGCTCTCCCGGATGGCGGTGTAAAGCTTCGCGTTCTCGATGGCGATAGCGGCATGGTTGCCGAGGATCGTCAGGAGGAAAAGGTCCCTCTCGTCGAAAGAGCCGCCGCCCTTGCGGTTGGTGACGTTCAGGACACCCGACACCTGGCCCTTGATCTTGAGAGGGACGCACAGGAGCGAATCGCTGTGGTAAAGGGTCTTGTCAGGGGCATCCTTCCGTATGCTGGATACGTCCCTGACGAGGATAGGCTTGCCTTCCTCGGCCACCCATCCCGAGATCCCCTCCCCCGGCCTCACTCTCGTCGCCTTGATGATATCGGTGTCGAGACCTTCCGCGTGCTTTATCCTGAGGCAACCGTCGCCGTTTTTAAGCATGACCGATACGGTCTCGGCCTTGAGAAGGGCTGCCGTTTCCACGATGATCTTGCGGATGAGCTTTTCGTCCTGGAGTTCCGAACCGATGACCTGGCTGACCTCGTGGATAACGGCAAACTGCTTGACCATGTCCTCGAGGGAGCTGTTCTTGTCGGCGATCTCCTCGGCCATTTCCCGGATCTTCCTGTTGGCTTCCTCCTTCTCGCGCAGCCTCCTGGTCAGTTCCAGGTTCCGCTCCTTGAGCTTTCCGGTGGCCACCTGCACCTGGGCCGAGAGTTCCTCCCGGAAACTGGTCTCCCTTTCGGCGGATTGCATCCCTGCCAGGGCGAGGGCGGTCTGCCGGCCCACCGCCACGATGATATCCTCGTCCCGTTGAGTGAAACCGGCTCCGTCGAGCCTGTTGACCGCCACCAGGGTTCCCAGTTTCAGCTTCCCGACCTTGAGGGGAGCGGCCAGCAGGCACGTGATCTCCCCGCCGTCCTGGCTCTCGTTCGAACCCGGAATGATGGCCGCCACGTCGGCGCTGGTGTCCAGCTTGATGGACTGGCCCCTGTCGTGGCACGCCTGGGCAGCTGCCCGAAGGATGTCGGACCTGTTGGCGCCCCCGCCGTTCCACAGTTTCATCTGGGGGTGCCCGTCCGTGAACCCCAGGTCTCTCACGTCCACCAGATCCGGGCTGTCACCATCAAGCAGATACAGGCCGCATGCCTCGCAATCCAGGGCGCGGCGAACGACCTTCAAGGTGAGGTTGAGGATCCGCCGGACGTCGAAGACCGTGGACATGGCTTCACCGAGATGCTCCAGGATCCCAACGGTACGGTTCTTCTGATCCAGGGCCGTCCGGAGACGCCGGTTTTCCCTGCGAAGGCGGGAAAGGTCGGCGGCCTGCCGGATGGCATGGGTAATGACATCCGGATCGTCCTCGATAAAGAACATGGTGTGGGCACCGTGCTTGATGAAATTGGAGAGCAGGGACAGGTTTTCCCTGGGTCCGAAAACAAGGATCGGGGGTGGCTGGGCAAGTAACCTGACCACGTCGAAGGATTTGCGGTTGTCCAGGGTCGGCGTCGACAGATCGAGAAGGACGACGTCCGGTTCGGTGCCGCGGAGCATAAGCTCCAGTTCATCGGCGCAATCTGCCACGTCCACCTGAAACAGGCGGCCGGGAAGGAACTTCCCGAGCTGCTGCTCCGGTAGCCCTGGACTTCTTCGGACCAGAAGCCTGAGTCTGGTATCGGTCTTGGTCACTGGTTCCCCGTCATAGGATGCCGGAAAAGATCAGTTATTGATTCGGGCGCCCCACCCAGGGCGCGTTGATGGACTCGTAATAAGTCCATCAATCATTGAACTGCAGTTCGAGGAACTGCCCTCTTTCCCTTTCCTCCTCCAGGATCCGTTCCAGGATCTCGGCAATGGTGAGCCTCTCACTTTTGAGCTCCGAGATCCGGGCGAAACGCCCACGGATCTTGTCGGAGTCGTAGAGACCGTAACCGCCCTGGGTCCTCCCTTCGAGGGGGAACAGTCCCTGGGTGGTGTAGAAGTTCACCTTGGAAGGGGAGATCCCCAGCATGCGGCAGATATCCTTACGCTTGACAAGCTTCGACATACCCATCCCTCACCTGAAAGTGTAAAGTGTTACTCAGCGCTTACACTTCAAGTTAAGGAAATACTCCTTGTATGTCAAGGGTTTTTCGAGGGATCTTTAAAGTGCCTGTTTAGGTGAGAGGTGCCTACTCCCCGGTTTTTCTACAGGAATCCCTTCAAGACATTGGGGACAACCTTCCGGATCGTAGGCAAGGGCGTGTACCTGGAGCAGGGAAAGGTGCGGCAGGCCGGTGGGTGCCACCGGTTCTTCTGTGTAACGGTGTACGATGGAGGCCGTCGCCAGCACTTCTCCTCCTGAGGCAGAGGCCAGTTCGGCTGTTTCCCGGATCGACCCTCCGGTGGTGACCACGTCCTCCACGGCAAGGACCCGGTCGCCGGGCTGGACGGCGAATCCGCGCCGGAAGGTCATCTCCCCTCCTACGCGTTCGCTGAAGATGGCCCTTACCCCAAGGGCGGCGGCCACTTCGTGACCGATGACGATCCCTCCCACAGCCGGGGAGACAACAAGGTTGACGCCCCCCTCCCCTTTTTCACCAAAAAGCTCGGCGGCGCGGAGGGCAAGTTCCCTGCCTATCCTCCTGGCAAGTTCGGGGTGCTGGAGGACCTGGGCGCATTGAAGGTAGGTGTCGCTGTGACGCCCGGAGGTCAGGCCGAAGTGCCCCTTGAGGAGACCCCCGTTCTCCCTGAAGATTTCGAGGAGGCCGTTGTTATCCATCCCTGCTTTCGATGAGTTCCTTGATCTTGCTCTGGAGAACCTCGTTCTCGTAGGGTTTGGTGAAGTAGGCATCGGCACCCATGGCCATGCCCTTTTTGGCGTCCTCATCCGAATAGTAGACGGCGGAGATCATGACGACGATGATCCTCCTTAAATTTGGATCCTCCTTGATCTGCCGGCAGAGCTCGAACCCGTTCATTCCCGGGATGTTGACGTCGAGGAGAACGACATCGGGACTCTCCTCGTGGACCTTCTTGAGAGCGTCCATCCCTTCCTGGGCGGTGACGATATCGTACCCCTCCATCTCGAAGATCTGCTTTTGCATGGTGAGGATGACAATATTATCCTCAACGATGAGAATTCTCTTGGCCATTTCTAAGTCCCTCCTGTGGACGTAAAACCCGGTTTTCCTGGCCGGGAATTTGATCTCAGCCCGTTCCCCTGGCGGCCGATCCCCGTTCCATCTCATCGAGGATCATCCGCACAGCCTCTTTCCTGTCGGCTGCCTTGACGATAGGCCTGCCGACAACAAGGTAATCGGCCCCGTCGGCAACGGCTTTTTCCGGGGTGGCGATCCTGGACTGGTCATCGGCGGCGGTTCCGGCAGGCCTGATCCCCGGTATAACAAGAGCGCAATGGTCATCCACCACAGCCCTCACGGCGCTGACTTCGAGAGGCGAACAGACGACCCCGTCTGCCCCCGCCTCCCGGGCCATAACCGCAAGGCTCAGGACCCGCTCCCTGATATCACCGTTCCAGCCTATCTCCTTCACAGCGTCCCGGTCAAGACTTGTCAGGACCGTGACTGCCAGGATCCTGGCGTCGCCGGCGGCTTCCCTGGCGGCCCGGATCATGTCCCGCCCCCCGGAAGCGTGAACGGTAAGCCAGCTGACTCCCAATGCCGATGCCCCCCGGACGGCGCCGGCGACGGTGTTCGGAATATCGTGGTACTTCAGATCCAGGAAGACCTTGCCTCCCGATCCGATGATCCTTTCCACGATCCGTGGACCATGGCGGGTGAAAAGCTGGGAACCCACTTTCAGGGCGGCAACCTCATGTCCGATGTCGTCGGACAGTTCCACGGCCTCATCACCGTCGTCCATGTCCAGTGCCACCATGAGACCCGTGTTCAATTACCACTCCTGGATCCGATTCCAGCAACCTCGCAAAAAGCCTCTAGGAGCTGTCATCCGCAATAAACCTGATTAACAGGATTAGGTATGAAAATCAACCTAATGTGGGTCTCATCCGGTGTCCGTCACGAGTGAACCGGACAGTTCCAGGACCCCGACACCTTCCTCCATGCAGTATTTCCGCACCCCTTCGAGTATCCTGACCGGCGCGAGAGGATCGACAAATGTGGCCGTCCCTACCTGGACGGCTCTCGCCCCCGCGATGAGAAACTTCAGGGCGGTGGCACTGTCGGAGATGCCCCCGATACCGACGACGGGGATCTTCACGGCCTTGAACGCCTCGTGGACCATCCTCAGCGCCACGGGCGTGACGGCCGGACCGGAAAGCCCGCCAACCAAACCGCCGAGGAACGGTTTTCTGGTGGCGATGTCGATCTCCATCCCGGTGATGGTGTTGATGAGGGATACCGAGTCGGCCCCCGCTCCCTGAACCGCGCAGGCCACCCCGGCGATGTCGCCGCAGTTGGGAGAAAGTTTTACCATGAGGTGAAGCTCCGTGACCGGCCTGAGGGCCTTGACCAGCCCCGCCGCCAGGGCCTGCTTCATCCCGAACTGTACGCCCCCCTCCTTGACGTTGGGGCAGGAGATGTTGATCTCCAGGGCCGAGATTCCTTCAACCCCGCTCAAGGTCTCGCACACCTTGATGTACTCTTCAACGGTGCTCCCCAGGACGTTGACGATGACCCGTGCGCCGCGCTTCCTCAAAAAGGGCATCTTCTCCGCGATGAACGCCTCCATGCCCACGTTCTGCAGGCCGATGGAGTTGAGCATGCCCGAAGGGGTCTCCACGACCCTCGGGGGCGGGTTGCCCTGCCTCGGTTCGGCGGAGATCCCCTTGACCACCACCGCGCCCAGTTCGGCGATGTCGAAATACTCCGAAGCCTCTTCACCGTACCCGAAGGTACCGGAGGCGGTCATGACGGGATTGGGGAGCACCAGACCGCGGCCAAGATCAACGCTGAGATCGATATCCTTCATTGGGCCTCTCCGGAATAGGGAAGGAGAAAGGAGGGAGGAGGAAGGAACTCCCAACGACAGCCAAAATCATTTCTTTTCGAGGCTGGTAAATGCTTTACCCTTTTTTCTTCATCCTTCATCATTCCTCCTTCAGATGTCCCCGAACGACTCTTCCGTCAGTTCATCCCCGTCGAACACCGGGCCTTCGCGGCACACCCTGACGTACCCCCTGCCGGCGATCATCACCGCGCACCCGGAACAGACGCCGAAACCGCAGGCCATCCTCGCCTCCAGGGAGTACTGGGCCGCCAGGCCCCTGCCCGCGACCATCCCTCGGACGGCCTTTATCATGGGGCTGGGGCCGCAGACGAACAGGTGGGTCCCCTTCTCATCGAGCCTCGGCGCCAGGAGGTCCGTTACCAGCCCCGCGGTCCCGCAGGAACCGTCCTCGGTGCAGGTGAAGGTCCCGACTCCCGGGAAAGTCCGCAACTCCAGATGAAGGAGCCGGTCCCGGCTCGATTCTCCGTAAAGGAGTGTCACCTCCCGGGCCCTGCCCAGTGCGGACAGGCGGCGTGCCATGGCCAGCAGGGGCGGCAGACCGACCCCGCCGGCGACAAGGATGGTCCGGCTTCCCTCCGGGGGCAGGGTAAACCCCCTGCCCAGGGGGCCCAGGAAACTGGCTTCCCGCCCAGGAACCCACCGGGCCATGAGCCCTGTCCCCCTTCCGACGACACGGTAAATGATCTCGATGACGGCAGATTCGCCGTTCCTCTCGAAACCGGCCACTCCGAAGGGCCTCGCCAGGAGGGGTTCGAACCCTTCAGAGACCCTGAGCATGATGAACTGCCCCGGTTCGGGCTCCTTTCCGGACCATGTGGGGACTGAAAGGGCCATCCTCCACAGGCCGGTACCCACCAGTTCATGCTGGGAGACCACCGCTGCGGTCAGGGCAGGTTTGATGCCGTCAGGGGTGCACATGGGTTTTCACCTCCGGTGAAATACAATCTCATATCTCAGATCTCAAATCTCAAATTTCAAAACAATCTAAAATCCAAGATCCAAAAAGCTGATCCACCACAGGGTACGCAGGGTTTCACAGTGTAAGAACAAATAATATCTAGTTCTAGTTTCCAGTTCTGGTAAATCTGTTACAGCGTTAGAGCTTTTCTCCTGGATTCCCGCTATCGCGGGAATGACGATCGCAAACCCGTTAATCGTCCCTGGCCTCCGGCATGGATATCCGCCAGCCCCCTTTTCCCATTATGAACGGGAAGAGCCTGAGCTGGTCCCGGTACCCGCCCACGGCGAGGGTCAGGTGATCGACGCCCGCGGGGAAATTGCCCAGGGTTGGATCGATGGGGATCCATTCACCGACGTGGACTTCCACCCAGGTGTGGAAGAGGAAGGCATCCCTGTCGGGCAGGTAAACCACGCCGTAGGCGAAGCGCGCAGGCACCCCGGAAGCGCGGCACAGGGCTACGGTGAGCAGGCTGTGGGACTGGCACTCCCCCTCCCCGGCTTCGAGCACCGTGAGAGCTGAAAAACATTCGCGCATCGATTTGCCCAGGTTGCCGTAGACCCACCTCCCGACGGCGAGCGCCTTTTCCCACGGATCCTGGACGCCCTTGGTCACCTCGGCAGCCAACTCCCTGATACGGGAGGAATCGAGGTCAAGGCCGAAAGTGTCGGCCGGGGATTCACCCTGTTGGCTCACCCTGGCGCCGGGAGGCGGAACCCGGGGCGATTCGAGGGTAACGGTGGCGCTGCCGTCACCCATCTTCACGGTCTGCCATCTCGTATCGGGAAACTTACGGAAGGAACCTTCGAGGGTGATCTCGGCCTTTGAACGCGCCCCGAGGTCATCGGGGATGCCGGTGCCCGGGACCGCTGTCTGGGAAAGGATCTGTTCCAGGGGCAGGGCGCCTTCAACTTCTCCATCGCCGGGCTCCCTCGCCACCACGCCCAGGGCCATCTCCTCCCTGGTGACCATCCCGTCATCGTCCAGCCAGAGCCTTTCCTCCATCCCCCAGTACCTCACCGTAAAGGAACGCCCCATGGGTGTCTGGCCGTGGTACACGGAGGTGAACGGAAGATCCTGGCCCAGGGTCAGGTTGTGCACACCCATGGACCGTTCTTTTCCCACCTCACCCGGGTTTCGGTTCAGGAAAAGGGGAAGCACGTCGGTCAGGACTGCCTTTTCCGGTATGGTGACCTTCTCCCGGCTTCTGGAACCTCCCGTTATCTGCTCCCGCTGGAAGGTGCCGGGACCGGTCCTGATGGCACGGGTCTCCCAGCCGCCCGCGCCGAAGTCGATCTGAGCCACGCTGCCTAAAAGTCCCAGTTCCCCGTCCACCCACGATCGGCCCACGGAGGCCATCTCGAAACGGTCCCCACGGAACGACAGGCGAAGGGTCACCGCCTCGGACAGCTCCCGGGCGGGGACGGTCTGATCCCACTTGCCGTCCCTTGCCGCGAAGGTCAGGTCTCCGACCCGTTTATCGCCGGAGTAAACCCCCAGTTCCCGGACCCGTTCGGGACCAGGGTCGGTGAAACGGGAAGCCGGATCGAAGGCGGCCTGTTTTCCACGGCATCCGACAGTTAGCGTCAAAAGAACGCAAAGCACCAACCGTGCGGCCACAAATTTATCACTCACATTTTTCATGATGAATACATATTTAATTATTCTGTCCGGCCGATCGGCTCAACATCCCGTAGAGCGGCCTCTCACAGAGCTCACGGAGAACACGGAGAAAATCAGAGAACCATATAATCAAGTTTACCCCGAATTCGCCTTTCTCTGTGGCCTCTGTGCACTCTGTGAGAAACTGCCTTTGAACTATTTCTGTCATCGCGAACCGCCACCCGAGTGAAGTGATCCCGGGATTGCTTCGTCGCGCCCTCGGCGTGACTCGCAATGACAAATGTGTTTTTCGCTCAGTCGCTCAGTCTCCTCGTCTCCGTGTCGGCTCTTCCCGCATCCTGGCGGTGGAAATCCTGGATCGCCTTGACATCCCAGTTTTCCCTCTTGAGCGCCTCGATCCCGAGGACAGCCGCCCTGGCCCCCGGAACCGTGGTGAAATAGGCCACCTGGCGGTCGATGGCGGACCTTCGGATCGTATAGGAATCGGCAATGGCCTGGACACCCTCCACCGTGTTGATGACCAGTTTTACCTCACCGTTGATGATGGCGTCCACCACGTGGGGACGTCCCTCCCGGACCTTCTTGACGAACTCGCATGGGATCCCGCCGGCCTGGAGATGGTCATGGGTGCCGCCTGTGGCAAGGATGGTAAAGCCCATTTCGCGCAGTTTGGCCGCAACCGGGACCAGCGCCTCCTTGTCGTGGTCCTTGACGGAGATGAGGGCGGTCCCCTCCCTGGGAAGCCGCATTCCGGCAGACAGCTGGGCTTTCGCGTAGGCGATGGGGAAATCGGCATCGATCCCCATGACCTCGCCTGTGGATCGCATCTCGGGCCCCAGGAGGGCATCCACGCCGGGGAACTTGATGAAGGGGAACACCGCCTCCTTGACCGAAACGTGCTCCGGGACGATCTCCCGGGTAAAGCCCAGTTCCCCGAGGGTCCTGCCCACCATGACCCTGGCCGCCAGCCCCGCCAGGGGCACACCGATAGCCTTGCTCACAAAGGGCACCGTGCGCGAGGCCCTCGGGTTGACCTCCAGGATCAGCACTTCCCCGTCGCGCACCGCGTACTGGACGTTCATGAGTCCCTTGACCTCGAGAGCCCTGCCCAGGAGCCTGGTCTGGCGGATGATCTCTTCCACGACATCCCGGTCCAGGGAAACGGGCGGCAGGCTGCAGGCCGAATCCCCCGAGTGGACCCCGGCCTCCTCGATGTGCTCCATGACCCCGCCCACGACCACCATCTCGCCGTCGGAGATGGCGTCCACATCCACTTCGATGGCGTCTTCCACGAACTTGTCCACGAGGATCGGGTGCTCCGGCGACGCCGTCACCGCCTCGGTCATGTACCGCTCGAGACTCCGCTCGTCGTGGACGATCTCCATGGCCCGCCCCCCCAGGACGTAGGAAGGACGCACCACCACGGGGTACCCGATCCCGAAGGCCGCTGCCATGGCCTCCTCGACTGAGGTGGCGATACCGTTAGGGGGCTGCTTGAGGCCGAGATGGTGGAGGAGCTTCTGGAACCGTTCCCGGTCCTCGGCCAGGTCGATCATATCGGGTGATGTCCCGATGATCGGGACCCCGGCCGCCTCCAGGTCCAGGGCCAGCTTCAGCGGCGTCTGCCCTCCGAACTGGACCACGACGCCGTCGGGCTTTTCAGTATGGACGACATTAAGTACGTGCTCCAGTGTGAGAGGTTCGAAGTAGAGCCGGTCCGCAGTGTCGTAATCGGTGCTCACCGTCTCGGGGTTGCAGTTGACCATGATCGTCTCGTACCCCTCGTCCTGCAGTGCGAAGACGCCGTGGACGCAGCAGTAATCGAACTCGATCCCCTGCCCGATGCGGTTGGGCCCTCCCCCGAGGATGATGATCTTTTTCCGGTCGCCGGGAGCCGATTCGTCCTCCGTCTCGTAGGTGGAGTACAGGTAGGGCGTGTGGGCCGCGAACTCGGCGCCGCAGGTGTCCACCTTCTTGAACACCGCCCGGATCCCGTCCGCAGCCCTCCTTTTCCTGACCTCGTGCTCGTCCGTCCCGGTGAGCTGACCCAGACGGATGTCGGAAAAGCCGGCCTGCTTGGCGGCCATGAGGTCCTCTTCGGTGACGTCCTGAAGGCCCTTGCCGGCGAACCACTCCTCGGCCCGCGCAAGCTGGGAGACCTGCTCCAGGAACCACGGGTCAAAGGAGGATATTTTCCGGATCTTCCCGAAGGGCATCTCCCTCCTGAACGCCTCGGCCAGGTACCACAGTCGTTCCCAGTTGGGGACGCGCACCTGTTCCAGGACCTGGTCGTCCGACGCGTCGGCCCGCTCCTCGAGGCCCGCCGAGGAGATCTCGAGGGAGGAGACCGCCTTTAAAAGGGCCTCCGTGAAGGTCCGACCGATGGCCATGGCCTCTCCCACCGATTTCATCTGGGTGGTCAGCACCTGATCGGCCTTGGGGAACTTCTCGAAGGTGAAGCGGGGGAACTTGACCACGACGTAGTCGATGGTGGGCTCGAAGCAGGCGGGGGTAAGGCGGGTGATGTCGTTGGTGATCTCGTCCAGGGTGTAGCCAACGGCAAGCCTGGCCGCGATCTTGGCGATGGGGAACCCCGTCGCCTTGGAGGCCAGGGCGCTGGAGCGGGATACCCTGGGGTTCATCTCGATGACAACCATGCGCCCGTTTTCCGGGTGGACACCGAACTGGATGTTGCACCCGCCCGTGTCCACGCCGATCTCCCTGATGATGTCCAGGGAGGCGTCCCTTATCATCTGGTATTCGCGATCCGTCAGTGTCATGGCGGGAGCGACCGTGATGGAATCTCCCGTATGGATCCCCATGGGGTCGAAGTTCTCGATGGGGCAGACGATGACCACATTGTCCAGGCGGTCCCTCATTACCTCCAGCTCGAATTCCTTCCATCCCAGGATGCTCTCCTCCACGAGGATCTCACCCGTGGGAGACAGGTCGATGCCCCACTGGACGTACCGGTTGAACTCGTCCATGTTGTAGGCCACGTTCCCGCCGGTGCCCCCGAGGGTGAAGGAAGGCCTTATGATGGCAGGGAGCCCCACCTCCTCAAGGACCTTCAGGGCATCAGCCATTGTCCTGGCGTCACCGCTCTTGGGAAGGTCCTGGCCGATCTTCTTCATGGCTGCCTTGAACTTTTCCCGGTCCTCGGCCTTCTCGATGGCAGCGCGGTCAGCCCCGATCATCTCCACACCGAACTTTTTGAAAACGCCCCTTTCGTCCAGGGCCACCGCCAGGTTCAGCGCAGTCTGACCGCCCAGGGTGGGCAGGACGGCGTCGGGCCTTTCCTTTGCGATGATCTTTTCCACGAACTCCGGAAGCAGGGGCTCGATGTAGGTGCGGTCGGCGATTTCGGGATCGGTCATGATGGTGGCCGGGTTGCTGTTGACCAGGACGATTTCGTACCCCTCTTCCCTGAGGACCTTGCACGCCTGGGTGCCGGAGTAGTCGAATTCACACCCCTGCCCGATCACGATGGGCCCGGAACCTATGATGAGGATCTTCTTGATGTCAGTGCGCTTTGGCAATTGAAAATCTCCGATTTCGCTGTGCTATGTGCTGTGTGCTATGAACTATGTCAAGAGTCTGCGCAATTCACAGCTTGACTTAGCCCATAGTACCTAGCCCCTAGCCCCAAACTCTTCCATCGATTTAACAAACCGATGGAAGAGGTAATGACTATCATGGGGCCCGGGGGCCGCCTCGGGGTGGTACTGCACCGAGAAGGCCGGTATCTCAAGGTGGCGGATCCCCTCCACGGTCCGGTCGTTGAGGTTGACATGGGTGACCTCGACACTCCGGCCCGCCGCATGGAGGGACTCCGGGTCCACCGCGAAGCCGTGGTTCTGGGAGGTGATCTCCACCTTCCCCGTTGACAGGTCCTTGACGGGGTGATTCCCCCCGTGGTGCCCGAACTTCAGCTTGTAGGTCCGCCCGCCGAGGGCGAGGCCCAGTATCTGGTGCCCAAGGCAGATCCCGAAGATGGGGACGTGCCCGAGGAGCTTTTTGACCGTCTCGACGGCGTAGGTGACCGGTTCGGGATCGCCGGGGCCGTTGGACAGGAACACACCGTCCGGGCCCAGCTCACGGATCCTTTCCGCCGTCGTGGATGCCGGGACCACTGTGACCCGGCATCCCACACCGGCCAGTTCCCGCAGGATGTTGCGCTTGATCCCGTAATCCACCGCCACGACGTGGAACCTCTTTGCCGCCGAACCGAACCCGGTGAGGGGGTGGTACGGCCCCTCCTCCCAGCTGTATTCGGCATCCGGCGTCACCTGCCCGACAAGGTCCTTCCCGGCCATGGACCCCCAGGAACGGGCCATCTGAACGAGCCCTTCCACGCTGTGTTCCTCCCCCACCCCGATGGCGCCCGCCTGGGCGCCCTGGTCCCGGATATGCCTTGTCAGTGCCCTCGTGTCGATCCCCTCGATACCGGTGATGGAGTGGTGCGCAAGATACGCCCCCATCTCGTCCACGGCCCGCCAGTTGCTGGTAAGGGGGGAGTTTTCCCGGACCACGAACCCGGCCACACAGGGTTTCGCTGACTCCTCGTCTTCGTAATTGACCCCCGTGTTGCCGATCTGAACCGGCGTCATGACCACGATCTGGCGATGGTAGGAAGGGTCCGTGAGGATCTCCTGGTATCCGGTCATGCAGGTGTTGAAAACGACCTCCCCCACCGTGACACCGCCAGCCCCGAAACCCCAGCCCCGGTATATGGTCCCGTCGGCCAGGGCCAGAACGGCCCGGGGCTTGTTGTCTTTCAAGATCTGTGAAAGTGAGAGCATTGGAATTCCTTTTATGGTTCATCCGGGAAATGCGCACCCAAGTGGCGTCACGTCAAGGCCCGGAAGGGCGTTCACCACTAAGCGGCATAACAGAAAATCTCAAGCGTGTGAGCGGGGTGACTACAGTCTTGTGACATTAAGGCGACGTTGTCGATTTTCGCACAGAGCAAGCTAGCGCCCCGTTTGCACCTTAGCCCGCATGAAGCAAGGTAAGGGCTCCGTTGAGACCCTCGAATCACCAGAGGCGGGCAAGGTGCTATAAATAAAAAGCTTGACTACAATAAACCAGGTCACAGAGAGCTCAGAGAAGGGCTGCAAGCGGTGAAAAACCTGGAACCTGAGGCACGTTAGCGGCGATCACCATACAGCTCCTTCCCTGTTCCCTATTCCGTTTTAACGATTATTCCTTCTTCCCTGTCGTATACCTTCCTCCCCCCAACAAAGGTACTTACCACCTGGCCCGTCAGTTCCATCCCCGCCAGGGGGGTGTTCTTTCCCCTGGACAAAAACGACCCGGGTTCGACGGTCCACTTCGCCGACTGGTCCACGATGACGACGTCGGCGGGGGCTCTGTCGGCGAGGGTTCCCCCCGGGAGCCCCGCGACCCTCGCGGGGTTGACCGTCCACCTGGCGACGGCGTCCATAAGGCCGATCCTGCCCGACTCCACCAGGCTGAGAGTCAGGGCCAGGGCGGTCTCGAACCCCGAGATGCCGAAAGCCGCGTGGTCGAACTCCACGTCCTTTTCGTCCCTGTGGTGCGGGGCGTGGTCGGTGGCGATGACCTCGATGGTCCCGTCCACAAGTCCCTCGATGACCGCTTCCCTGTCATCGACCGTCCTGATGGGCGGTTTCACCTTGGCGCTGGTGTCGTACCCGATCACCGCCTCGTGGGTTAGGGTGAAGTAGTGGGGGCAGGTCTCTGCCGAGACCTTGAGCCCCTCCGCCCTGGCGTGCCGGATGAGGTCCACGGCTCCCCGTGAACTGACGTGGGCAATGTGGATCCTCCCCCCGAACTCCCTGATGATGGCGATGTTCCGCGCCATCTCCGAGACGGCGGCCGCCGCGGGGATCCCCTCCAGGCCCAGCATGGTGGAGACGTAACCCTCGTGCATGACACCGTCGCCGGCCAGGTTGAGATCCTCGGCATGGTCGATGACGAACAACCCGAAGGCTGCCGCGTACTGGATGGCCCGCCTCATGATCTCACCGTTCGGAACGGGCCGCCCGTCGTCGGAAACGGCGACACAACCGCAGTCGGCGAGTTCCCCCATCTCCGAAAGGGACTCACCCGCCATTCCCTTGGTGACCGAACCCACCGGGTAGACCCGGGCGAGGCCGGCCAGGCGGGCCTTTTCCAGGATGTAGGAGGTCACCGACGCGCAGTCGTTGACAGGGTTGGTATTGGCCATGCACATCACCGAGGTGATGCCCCCCTTGACGGCAGCCGCGCACCCGCTGGCCACCGTTTCCTTGTACTCGAAACCGGGTTCCCTCAGGTGACAGTGCATGTCGATGAAACCGGGCATCACGAGGAACCCTGCCGCATCCATTTTTTCACATCCCCTGGGCGCTTCGAGCCCCTTCCCGATACCGGCGACGACACCTCCGTCGAGGAGAAGGTCCACGACCTCGTCCCGCCCGCTGGCGGGATCCACGATCCGTCCGTTACTGATCAGCCATTTCATCCGCCCCTCCGCATAAAAGATAAAGGATCGCCATCCTCACCGCGACCCCGTTTTCCACCTGGTTGAGAATGACGCTGTCGGGCCCGTCAGCGATCTCCGATGAGATCTCGACACCCCTGTTGATCGGCCCGGGGTGCATGACGATGACGCCGTCGTTGGCCCTTTCCAGCCGCTGCCGGTTCAGCCCGAAGAACCTTGCGTACTCCCGCAGTGTTGGGATCAGGGGGCCGCTCTTGCGCTCCAGCTGGATCCTCAACATGATGATGACGTCGGCGCCATCGATGGCCGCGTCGAAGGAGGGGGCCACCTTTGCCCCCATGTGCTCGATGCCCGGGGGGATCATCGTGGGGGGGCCTGTCACGTGGACCTCGGCTCCCATGGTCGTGAACCCGTAGATATCGGACCGGGCCACCCGGCTGTGGGTGATGTCCCCGGCGATGACCACCTTCAGGCCGGCCAGGCCGCCTTTTTTATCCCGCACTGTGAAAAGATCCAGCAGCCCCTGGCTCGGATGCTGATGCGTGCCGTCCCCCGCGTTGACCACCGAACAGCCGAGACGGGTCGACAGCATCTCCGGCGCCCCGCTGGACTTGTGCCTGATGACGACTACATCGGGAGCCATGGACTCGATGTTCTTCGCCGTGTCGATGAGGGTCTCGCCCTTGACGGTGCTGCTGGCGGAGGAGGTGAAGTTGACCCCGTCAGCCGAAAGCCTCTTGGCCGCGATCTCGAAGGAGGTCCTCGTGCGGGTGCTCGCCTCGAAGAAGAGGTTCACCACCGTCTTTCCCCTGAGGGTGGGGACCTTCTTGATCTTCCTCCTGGAGACCTCCTTCATGCCGACAGCCGTGTCGAGGACCCGGGTGATGTCCTCCGCAGAGAGCCCATTGAGACCAAGTAAATGTCTGGAATTGCCGATCATCGAAAAACCCCCTTGGTGTCAAACCAAAGACCAAAGCCCAAAGACCAAAGGGAATACGTGGCAATTGGTAATTTGTTCCTCTTTGGACATTGGACATTGGACTTTGGACTCATCATAGTTCCCCTTCCACGATAATCACCTCGTCCATTTCGGCTCCACCCTCCGTGAGGAGGACCTGGACATCCTCGTGCTTGCCGGTGGGGATGTTCCTGCCGACAAAATCCGCCCTTATGGGGAGTTCACGGTGCCCCCGGTCCACCAGGGCAGCCAGCTGGACCCGGGCGGGACGCCCGTGGTCCATGAGGGCATCCATGGCCGCCCGGATCGTCCGGCCCGTGTACAGGACGTCGTCCACCAGGACCACCGTTTTGCCTGAAATATCCACTGGCATGTCCGTGGATTTTGGCAGTGGTTTGGGCTTGTCATCGATGTCGTCCCGGTAAAAGGTGATGTCCAGGCTCCCGGAAGGGATCTTGACCCCCTCCACGTTGAAGATATGTTTCTGAATCCTCCTGGCGACGGCAGGCCCCGGCGTGGGGATCCCAACCAGCACCAGTCCCCTGGGCCCCTTGTTCTTTTCAAGGATCTCGAAAGCGATCCTCTTGATCGCCCGGTCGATCTCTACGCTGTCGAGGATCTGGGTTCTTCGTCTGCCCTTCATGGCCGCCCTCCGCACAAAAAAAACCCCCCCGCGCACGCGGAGAGGTTCTTGTGGATAAAATGGGTATTCCGGTCCATCACGGCCCCTTTCTAATCTCACGGAATTAGATTAAAGGGTGGTTCGACCGCCTTTATCTCTTGAATGGGCTGAGTTGTCAAGAACAACCGGATTTAGCAATAATTTCCTGAGGTTGGCAGGGTGGGAAGATGACAGCCCGGAGTGATTGGTGATTGGTGATTTGTGATTTGTGATTTGTGATTGGCAGGCGCATGCCGCGTTATTGCCAGTCACCAGTCAGTCACATACCCCCGGCAAAGTCAGGGGCTTGAACTGTGAACCGCTCAAAGCGGTTATTAAAACTTCGGGCCGCCTGAAAGGCGGCTACCGGAGGAGCTATCGATTTGGCACACTCGGCAGCTTCTGCAGGCCCTTTTCGGCCCTCGGGCTGAAGTTCCAGGTGTGGGTGTAAAGTTCGAAGGGAGTTTTTACCTGGACGGTGTACTTCACCTCGATGAGGACCTGGCGGGTCTGCTCGTCCTTGACGATGGTGAATTTTCCCTCCGTTACGGGTATCTCGTTGAGGCGCGCCGATTCGAGGACCTGGAGGCGGGCCTTCTCGACGGTCCCGTCGACGCTCAGGGTCCGGGCGATGGTGTCGATATCGTTTGAGAACATGGCGTTCTTGATGTAGGGAGTCCCGATCCTCCACAGGGAGACGACGGCGTAGATCACGGCTGCGGCCACCAGGATTTTTTTAAGGTTCATAAAATTAAATCTCCGATTTAATTTTTCAAATTTACGAACTGCAACGGAATTCCCAGGTCCTTTTCCTTGAGATCGGCGATGACCGTCTGGAGGTCGTCGATCTTCTTGCCCGTGACACGCACCTGGTCGTCCTGGATGGCCGCCTGAACCTTGAGCTTGCTGTCCTTGACCATCTTGACGATGGTACGGGCCGTGTCCTTGTCGATCCCCTGGGCGAAGGTTCCCTGGCACTTCAGGTGCCCCTGGCTGGTCCCCTCCGGTTCGGAGAAGGTGAGCCCCTTGGGCTCGATCTTGCGCCGCACCAGGTGGGTGATGACAATCTCCTGGATAGCCTTGAGCTTCATCTCGTCGGCGGCGAGTACCTTGAGCGCCCCTTCCTTGCGGTCCAGCTCCAGTTCGGAGCGTGACTGGCGCAGGTCGTACCGGGTGGCGATCTCCTTCTTGGCGTTGTTCACCGCGTTATCCACTTCCTGCATGTCGATCTTGTTCACGATGTCGAAGGATGGCAATTTCAACTCCTTATAGAAAAGTATGGACTAGCGTCCATATGTCCATACTTTTCTATCTGTCAAGCTGCGCTTGGAAAAACCAGCTGTTAGCTGTCAGAAAACACCCTTTAGAATCACTCATGTCCGCCAGGGCAGACAGAGGCGCAGGGGTTCGCGAAAACAAGGATAACTATTCTCAGAATCCAAAGCAAACATAAACCTTGATAATCAGAATTCGGTGAATTCTGATTCTTATTACCGTGATGGGGGGAAAATGCAAGCGAGAAACATCGGGTCCCGGATACCTGTCCGCCAAATCTTCTTATCAATCGCGGCTTTCATGTCCACGACAGCTTCAGCGAAAGTGGAAGCGAAGGATGCAGCCTTGCGCGCAGGAGGAACGCAACCCCGCGGGATCTCACCGAATTGCCCCCTATAAAGAGGAGGAAAGCCGTTCGGTGACCATATGCCGCTCTTTCCTGACCCGGTCTTCATCCCATTTCATCTCCCCGCCCATAAGATCGATGACCCGCCCGGAAGCTTCCCCGGCGGCCGCGGTGTCCAGCTGGGCGAGGGCGGTGCGGTGGGCAAGCACGTCCATGGCGTGCTCGGCGCACTCGTGCCGGACACCGTACAATACTTCAGCCTCCACGTATGGGTGGCCCTTTGCCAGGAAGGCTCCGTAGCCGTCGGCGGCGATGCGGGCAACCGCCTCGGCCCGGTCGCCGTAGGCACGGTTAAGATGCGTCGCAACCCGTGCGTCCAGGCCGTACTCTACGACCAGACTGGCATCTCCCGCGGGATCGTAGCCTTCCCCTCCCATGAGGTATATCCCTTCGGTCCGGCATCCCGTTTTGGGCTTCAGGGAGAACTTGCGCACGGCCAGGTTAACGACGTCCAGGGCCATTTTCCGGTAAGTGGTCCATTTGCCCCCTGCGATGGTGATGAGCCCTGAAGGGCTCTGGTCGATGAGGTGGTCCCTCGTCAGCCTGGCCGTGTCCGTGGCTTTTGGATCGAAGATGAGAGGTCTCAAGCCCGACCAGGCGGCTTTAATGTCAGACTCTGCCACGGTAAGGTCGAAGTAGCGCCCGATGTGGCGAAGCAGGTAGGCGATATCTTCTTTCGATGGGCGCGGGTGCGCCTCGACCTCGGCGGGTTCGTCGGTTGTGCCCACCAGGGCGTGCCCTTCCCACGGCAGGACGAACAGGACCCTGCCGTCCTCCGTTTTGGGGATAAGCAGCCCGGTGTCCGGCGGGGCGAAACGTTTGTCGAGGACGATGTGA
>JARGFV010000014.1 GCA_029210545.1 bacterium | reverse complement strand
CTATACTCTGATGGGAATACCGTTACAGGGCGCTGAACTGTTCTGGATGGTTATTTTCGGGATGGGGATGATCCTTATCTCTGAGGTAACGGACCTGCCCGGCAACAAGATGATCTATATGGGGATCGGGGTGGCGATTTACGCCCTGTTTCGAAGGTAGACACAAATTTTTTCTCCATACCCAAAAGCGACGCCGGTGCCGAACCCCGTCGATGATATGGTAGAATGTTGATGACTTCGCAAAAAGTCATCAACGCGCCCCGCGCGGGGCGCCCAAATCAATGAATAGCCGCGCCTGGGAGCGGCGCCCGGATCAATGACCGGCAAATATGTCAGCGATCTGTGAGGGAAGGGAGAACCACGCTTTTCCCTTCCCGTTGAGCGAAAAGTCCCGCCTGGACTTTTTGCGAGGTGCATCAACCTTCGAACCGGAGAAGTCCCGGTCTGGTCAACCGGCTGCCTTCATCATTCGTTTAAAGATGTTCTTCCCCAGCAATCCGGCCGCCTTGGACGCCTCCATCGGGCGGGCAAAGAGAAACCCCTGTGCGTACATGCACTTCAGATCCTGCAGGATCGCCATCTGTTTTCTTGTCTCGATACCTTCAGCCACCACGTCAAGTTTCAGATGATTTGCCAATGCGATGATGGTCCTGACGATCTCCAGGCTCTCCTCGTCGCTCCCAAGGCGGTTGATGAACGACCTGTCGATCTTCAACTTGTCGATGGGAAAGTTGTGGAGGGTTCCAAGTGACGAGTAACCCGTCCCGAAATCGTCAATGCAGAGCTGGATCTTCATCTTCTTTATCCTGGCAAGCATGCTGGCGGCGGTAGCCGGGTTCTGCATGATGGCGGTCTCGGTGATCTCAAGCCAGACGTCTTTAGGGTCAACCTTCCCCCTGGTGATGATCTTTTGGAATGCCTCAACTATATCAGGCTGACTGAACTGCTTCCCGGAAAGGTTCACGCTCACCATGCAATCCTTGCCGTTCACGTATCTCTTCTTCCATATTCGCAACTGGCGGCAGGCTTCCGAAAGGACCCACTGGCCGATATCGATGATCAGGCCCGTCTGCTCCGCCAGGGGGATAAAATCCCCGGGCGGCACCAGACCACGATCTGGATGAAACCACCTTATCAGCGCTTCGAATCCTACAACTTCGCCAGTATCCAGCTGGATGATCGGCTGATAGAAGTTTTTAAACTCCTTTCGTTCAATCGCTCTTCTCAGATCCGTCTCCAGGCGCAATGTACCCTTAGTGTTTACATGCATCGTCCTGTCAAACAGAGTATAGCGACCCCCGCCGAGCGCCTTGGCCTGTCTCATAGCCACATCGGCATACCGAACCAGGTCGTCAGGCATGGCAAAATCAAGGTCACTGGTGGCAATCCCTATGCTGGTGCTGATGAAGACTTCCTGGCCGCCCACCTTGAGGGGCTTGCTCAGTTTGCTCTGAATCCTCCTGGCCACGAGTTCCGCGTCTTTCGTGTCCCAGATATCGTTAAGGAGAATGGTGAATTCGTCCCCTCCGACCCTTGCGATTATGTCTTTCGGGCGCAGTGCGCTTTCCAGGACATGGGAGATGATCTTCAGTAGTTCGTCTCCCGAACTGTGCCCGAGGCCTTCGTTGAAGATCTTGAAGCGATCCAGGTCCAGGTACATAACGGCGAACATCGAGTCACGGTTACGGTGGACGTTTTTAAAGGCCTGTTTGAGTTGTTCCAGGAAATAGGCACGGTTCGGGAGTCCGGTCAGATAGTCATAAAAGGTTTGAAGATTGAGTTGTTCATATTCCTTTTTCCGGATAGTAATATCGGTAAGCGATCCCGCAATGCTATCCGGTTTTTTCCTGCCGCTGCGGGCTGCCATGCCCCTGCAGTCGAACCAGCGCTGCGTGCCGTCCTTGTGGAGCATCCGGAACTCGACCGCCAGCTCTTTTGAACCCCCATTCAGGTGCGAGGCTATCTCCATCTCAAGTCGCGGGAGGTCCTCCAGGTGGACACGTTTGAACCACTCTTCGGGGCGATCCGTCATCTCATTATCCTTGAAGCCGAGCATCGATTTAAACCGCGCGGAATAAAAGATCCGGTCCGCTCCGAGGTCCCAGAACCACAGGCCGTCCTTGGAACTTTTGGCCGCCAGAACATACTGCCGGTTTTCTCTTTTGAGGTTCTTCTCGATTTTCTCGAGTCGCTTTATCCTCTTGACGAGATCGGCCTTGGTAGTTTTAGCACTCATTCCAGCACCGCCGCAGTTTTATGAAAAGTTTTCCGGGTATGGCTTTCCATGATCTCAACCTGATAAGACCTGAAGGTGCCCGTGGTGATCAGGCGGTCGATATGTTCGTGATCGTTAAGGTAAACGGCCACGATCTTCCTGTTTTTCAACACCGGGATCTCCACGATGCGGACCACCGGAGACAGCTGACGGATGTTGGCCTCGCTCATGAAGGCGACCCGGGAGATCGCCTTCTCCAGGTAAACCCGGGGATCGGCCGCGGTATCGTAGGTGGCAGGATGTCCAAGCAAAAGGTTGACCCCGCGATCCCTCAGGTAGCTGATCGGCGCCACCAGCTGGTGACCGGCGGCATTTTGCGGTGCATGCAGGCCGTTTTCGGCTACCCCGCGGTCGTTCAGCCCGAGCATGTCGATGGTCCTAAGCTTCGAATAATAGGGGATGGCTCCCGCCGGGGTCAGGGCGATGGTCACCGGCTCTCCCCGCGCGTTTCCCAGATACTCTCCGAGCATCACGCCCGTGGTGATCCAGGCGTCACCGTAGTCCATCAGGTGGCCAAGACCCTGATCGATTCCGTCTGGGAGTTGTCCGCGGTAGACCTGTGGGTCGCCTGATGGAATGATTAGAGCCCGCCGAGGACAAGTACCGCGGCGGTACCCGCCCAAGGTTGCCCTGTAACCACAGCCGCGAGCCGGAACTGGACCGCAAGGGCAGCGGCGAACGCCAGGATGCCGAGAATCATACTGAACGCAACAGGATCGATGCCGGCAAGGTGCGGGACCGTCATGATCAGCACCCAGAGAAAGTTCGTGAACCCCTCGATGGGCGCTTCACCCGTGTTCCAGACAAGGCCATGGCCCTGAGCCAGGTTGGCCGCATACCTGAACGAGATGAAGGCATCATCCAGGATGGACCTCTGGGACCAGGCCATGGCGGCGTACAGGAGGATCAGGAACGCTGTTACGGCGGCGGGACGGCGGTGAACAATGTCCAGGAGGCCGCTTCCGAATGGCATGGCGGGAATGATTTTTATCCGAAGAAACAACCATAAAGCGGGCCACTATTCAATAAGCGATTCGCTTTTCGTCCCGCCTGCATTTTTTTCACTTGTTACCTGTTACTGGTATTCCCCTGACCCCAAGCTTTGCCCCTACCAGGGGTCACCCTCTGAAACGTATGACCTTTGATAAGGGTCCACGTGGAAAGCCTTGCTTGATGGCATGACAGTTCAAAGCGGTTATTAAAACTTCGGGCCGCCTGAAGGGAAGGCTATAAACAACAGACATTATGATTCCAATATAAGACTCTGCATCCACAATCGTGGCCCATACCTCAAATCATCCTGAGTTTCCCCAGGTGCACTAGTGCGCTAATCTTAATTCCCCCCGGTCTCTGGCACCGAGAAAGTTATTGTAAGATTGTTTTCATGAATTCATCAAAACCAACTATTCTTTTATTAGAAAAAACCATATTATCCGCTTCTGATATATATTTAAAAAGTTTTCCCCAAAACTGGTTCACTAACAAATCGCCTCCATTTCCTACACTCACCATCTTCCTCATAAATTGTCACATCACCTTTTAATTGATTTCGAGCAATATCGTTGCATGACTTCAACAAACGCCTATTTTTACTTGTTATTTGCATCAAGAACCTACAGTAGCGGTGCAACTTTTCTGTTTTATTTGACAATGCAACACCACTCATTTCAGCGGTGAGATGTGGTGTTTGGTAATATGAATATTTATCTCTGATAATGCTCACAGCTCGCTTGTAATCCTCCATTGGTAGTTCTGTAAACCTAGCAAGAACATTGCAGTCAAATATTACTTTAATAACCCCATTGCTCAATTAGTATCTCCCTATAAGAGTAGTTCCTTTGAGGCCTCAGTGGTACCCCTTGGGGTCGCACCTCTGGTTCTCAGACTTTCCAAACGCAACCATAAATTCTTTAACCAAAAAATCCGCCTCCCCTTCCGGAAAGACGGTTTGGTGTGATCTCAATGATGACATTCCCAGGATGTTTACTTCCCCACCTTCTCCCCAACCATGTGCCAATATTTTACTGCATTGCAAGGGAGTTCCGCAACTGTTAGACATTAATGTTGATGACTTCGCAAAAAGTCATCAACGCGCCCCGCGCGGGGCGCCCAAATCAATGACTCACTCCGTAAGTCATTGATTTGTAAGGAAAGGGAAAACGACGCTTTTCCCTTTCCGTGGAGCGAAAAGTCCCGGATTGGACTTTTTGCGACCCTGTCAAGGTTGAACAGGCGACCTGGCATTCGGTTCCCTTTCGTGTTCTTGCCGGTAAGGTTGACAAGAAGGGGGACGCTGTTTACGGCAAAGGTGCGCGTGGTGACGAGTTGCCCGAGGATCTTCGTTTCAAGACCCGAAATCCACGCTTCAGGAACGTTCCGGGTGGATTTCGGGTGTGGAACCGGTGTTCGGGCAGATCAAACAGGTGCGTGGATTCAGACGGTTCAGTTTCCGTGGCCTGGATCATTGTCAGGCCGAATGGGATCTGGTGTGTTTGACGCACAACCTGTTGAAGCTGTTCAGATACGGGAAATAAAATGCGAAACAACATCTTCCGACAAACACTATCTAGCAGCGTGACACGGTTTCCCGACACGCTGCTAGTCCCTGCGCGAGACAGATTTTAAGGATGTGATGCTAAAAGGCCGCGGTTAGCTGATAGCTATCAGCTGCCAGCTAAATGCTTTTACGCTTCACGCTTGACGCTCTATGCTTCACGCCTCACAGCCCCCCTCTTGATCCTCACATCCCCCTTGCGCATGGTGACCTGGGTCCGGTCCAGGTACTCCAGGAGCGGGATCATCCACTTCCTGGTCGTGTTCACGATCCCGCGGAAATCGGCAAGAGCCATCTCGGTATTGGACGCGTACCAGGCTTCGACACCGTTCATGAGACCGGTGTGGGCCTGGGGTATGATGAAGTAATCGTCCTTTATCCGGACAAGGTCACCCCGCTCGGCCAGGAGGTTCATGACCGCCTTGAGATCTGGAACCGGAAGTTTCAGCTCCTCGGCCAGGTCCGTGAGGAACGGGGCGGAGACCCCGTTCGCGGTGAGGGTTTTTACTACCTTCGCCGCCACCTTTTCCTGGTCGGGCGACAGCGTCGCCTGATGGGCAAAAAGCCTCACGTTATCTCCGTCAAGGGCGATCTTATTTCTCGATTCCAGGGCAGACAGGAGGTTCCGGTAGGGCCGGTCGGGCATCTGCCGGGCCACCCTCATCCGGAGTTCTTCCCGGCCGATCCCGCTCTTCGCCGGGTTGGACTCGTGGAACTTCTCCAGGGCTCTTACGAAACGCTCCTGAAGCTGCCCGAATGACCCGGCCGAGTAGACGAGGGTCCCCTCCCCTGCGGCGGCGACAACCACCTTGCCCTCCCCCGCCAGCTGGTCCAGGAGGCTTCCCATGGCGGAGGCCTCCATACTGTTCCTGAGGGCCAGGTCAACGGCCCAGAGACCATTGTCCGCCGCTTCGGTAAGGAACGCCAGGACACGTTCCTCCCTGCTGCCCTGGTCGAGACGAAGCAGGAGGTCGATGACCGGCTGCCGGTTACGGCGATGTTTTCTGGGAAGGACGTCGATAATGTGCCCGCCACCGATGGTGGTCATGGGGGAGTAGCTCCGGACGACAAAGCGGTCTCCGGGCAGCGCGATGGCCGGTTCTTCGAGGCGCAGCTGCACCAGTCCTTCCGACCCTGGTTCGATGACTTCACCTTCCAGGATGGTCACCCTGGTCATTACCTCGGAGGTGAAAAGGTGCAGGCGCAGCCGATCCCTGTTCTTGAGGGGACGGGGGGCTGATCCCAGCAGCGTGATCTTCGCGTCCAGCATGAGGGTGGACCTGAGCACGCCTTCTACCGCTGCCGTCTGGCCCCGCTGGATCTCGTCCTTGTCGATCCCCTGGAGGTTGAGGGCGGTCCTTGTCCCCGCTGAGCTCTTGTCAACCAGCTCACCGTGGACCTGCATCCCTCTCAGTCTGGCCTTTTTCTCCCCCGGCAGGAAAACCACATCCTGCCCGGAAGAAACTGCCCCCGATATGAGAGTTCCGGTGACCACTGTACCGAACCCTTTCATGGTGAACACGCGGTCCACCGGAAGGCGGAAAATGCCCTCGCTGGTGCGGGAGGAGACCCTTGCTGCGGCCTCGTCCACGGCAGCGAGGAGATCCTCCCTTCCCTGTCGGGTAACGGAAGAGCAGGGGACGATGGAAGCTCCTTCGAGAAAGGACCCGGAAAGGTAGTCACGCACATCTTCAGTGACCATCTCCAGCCACTCCGCGTCCACCATGTCGGCCTTTGTCAGGGCGACGACCCCGATCTTCACACCGAGAAGCTGGCAGATATCCAGGTGTTCCCTTGTCTGGGGCATCACCCCCTCGTCGGCGGCAATGACAAGGAGCACCATGTCGATGCCGGTGGCGCCGGCGACCATGTTCTTGATGAATCGCTCGTGTCCGGGCACATCGACGAGACCGAGACGCGCACCTGAAGGGAGGGTGACCGGGGCGAACCCGAGTTCGATAGTGATCCCCCTTTCCTTCTCCTCCTTGAGACGGTCGGTGTCGACGCCGGTTAAAAGCTTGACCAACGATGTCTTGCCGTGGTCGATGTGCCCGGCCGTGCCGATTATGATGTGGCCCTGGGTGGTCAACGCTACTGACCTCCATGGTAACGAGGTATCGGGGTAACGGAGTAACGGGGTAAAGAAACATAAGGACCCTGATCTCTACCTCGACACACCGATACGCCGATTCTATGAAATGTTTTGGTTCTCACGCCGACACGCCGATACTCCGACACACCGATACGAGCGATCTTACGGTTGAACATCATGGAGCGCTCCCCTGATCGCTCTCTCCAGTTCCCCCAGTTCACTTGATGCCACGGTCCTCAGATCCAGACACAGCTTATCATCCACGATCCGTCCCACCACCGGCGGATCAGCCATGCGCAGGCGTCCCTCCAGCTCCTGTGCCGAGATGCCGTCCGGTTCCAGGGCCAAAAGCATGGTGGGCAGTTCCTCCAGGGGAAGGGAACCGCCGCCCACCCGGGAGACGGATAAAACGGTCGAAGACCGCATCGGGAGATCCGCGAGGCGTCCGGCAAAACGCCGGGCTCTTTGGGCGATCTTCTCCTTTGAAGTGGAGATCATGCGAAGAACCGGGATTTGGTGAACCGCGGTGGCAGGGTCAAGATATGCCTTGAGGACCGCCTCGAGAGCGGAAAGAGTCAGTTTGCCCACCCTCAGGGCCCTCTTCATCGGGTTCTTCTTGATCGCTTCCATGGCCCTGCCGCTTCCGACGATGATACCGGCCTGGGGTCCCCCCAGGAGCTTGTCCCCCGAGAAGGTCACCACGTCGGCCCCCTGGGAGAGGACCTCGTCCACCGTGGGTTCGCTGTATTTGAGACCCAGATTCCTCAGGTCCACCAGGCACCCGCTTCCCAGGTCCACGGCAACCGGGATCTTCTTCTCACGGCCAAGGGCAACCAGTTCGGTGACGGACGCCTCCTCGGCGAACCCCACGATCCGGTAGTTGCTGGTGTGGACCTTGAGCAGAAGAGCCGTTTCGCCGGTGATGCCCTTGCGGTAGTCGTCGATGCGGGTCCTGTTGGTGGTGCCCACCTCGGCCAGTTTCGCTCCCGATGCCTCCATGACGTCGGGGATCCGGAAACTGCCTCCGATCTCCACGAGTTCCCCCCTGGAGACGACGGCCGAACGACCCGCCGCCAGGGTCCGCAGGACGAGCATGACAGCGGCCGCGTTGTTGTTGACCACGGTGGCGGCCTGAGCGCCGGTGAGACGGCACAGGAGCTCTTCCACCAGGTCGTCCCTGGAGCCGCGCTTTCCACCTTCGATGTCGTACTCCAGGTTGGAGTAGCCCCTGGCGGCCAGCCCGATCTGTCGGATGGCTTCCTCGGGCAGGGGACTTCGTCCAAGGTTGGTATGGATCACGACACCGGTGGCGTTGATGACCTTCCGAAGCCTGGGCCGGTCCATCTCCCGGATCCTGTGGACGGCACCGGCTGCCACACGATCCAGTGCCAGGTATTTTACTGAAGTGATATCGCCTTCACGCATCCTGTGCCTCAGATGGTCAACCTCCCGTCGGACCCCATCTTTAATGATCAGTTCAGGCACGCAGCCGCAAAGTTTTTTAACGGCTGGGTGCTCCAGGACCGAATCGACCTTGGGCAGATGGCGAAGAAGACTCTTGTCGGGAGGAAATTTGGACATAACCAGGGGATTATAAAGGAAAGCGTACCCAGTGCCTAGTTCCTAGTACCGAAGTACAGGTCCTGGTCGTAGTCCAAGTCCTGGTCCTAGTCGTAGAGAAAGGCTCAGAAGTTCTTTCCAGGACTAGGTCCAGGTCTAGTTCTCGGTCTCGGTCCAGGTTCTGCACTCTACACTGGAGGGCCTGAAGACCTGCACCAAAAAAAGGGGCGCTGCCAAAGCAGCGCCCCTTTTAACCAACTTGTACAGGTCTTTAGGCCTCTTCACCATCCCATTTGGGATGATGCTTCTTGGCCCAGCCCTTGGTTACCGTGCCCCTGGACATGGCTCTCCAGGTGCCTGGGTTACCTGTGGTACTCAGGTAAACGTGAACGATCATCAGCAGCATGAAGCATATGAACACGAAGTTGTGCAGGAAGTACATCCACTGCTGCAGACCGCGTCCCAGCGTGAAGGGGAACCACATGGCAAGACCGGTTACGATCATTCCCACTCCGAACAGGAAAGAGAACCAGCCAAGGAGCTTCTGGCCGAAATTTATCTTGCCTGACTGGGGGTGGAAGCTGTGATCCAGGTAGCCCTTGATCACGTCTGCGAGGGAATCCTCACCAGGGGCCGAGAAATCCTTGAACCACTGGAAGAAGACCGCAAGGGACGTGACCGCGAACACCAGTCCGGTGTAGTGATGGATCACCCGTGAAGAGTCGATCCCGCCGAACAGGCCGGTCAGGCCGAAAAACGACCTGGCGTACAGCCCGAGACCGGTCAGGGCCAGGGTGATGAAGGAGATCATGTGGACCCAGTGAATGAACCGCTCACCGGAGGAGAATCGTTTGACGAGATGATGAGACATCAGTACTCACCCCCTTCCCCCATCGGTGACTTGGGCGGAGATGGTGGTGCTCCTCCGTCCTCTTCCTCGATGTCCTTGGGACCAATGATGACATAGTGCGCGATAACGGCAAAGATGGCTGCGAGGAACCCGACAACGCCAAGTGGTTTCATGACCGTGCGCCACAGGAACGTTGGGGTAGGTATCGCCGGACTGACGGGAAGACCGTACTGATCGGCCTTATCCTCCAGCAGGAACACCACGCCGGTGTTCAGTGACCCGCCATCGTAGACCGTGAGACCGCGCTGGGCAGCGTCGGCCTTGATGGTCTCGAGCTTCGACCTGCTGGTGAAGCTCAGGGCATCGGTGTTACAGGTCTTCGTACAGGCGGGCTCCATTCCCATCTCCTGGCGATCGAAGCACATGGTGCACTTGAACGCCTTGTCGACTCCGAACCCTTCAGCGTTCATGGCGTCGTAACGCGGAACGTCGAAGGGGCAGCCGAACACGCAGTACTTGCAGCCCGTGCACAGGCCCTGGTTGATCACGACGGCGCCGCTGGCGTCGCGGGTGATGGCTCCGGGGACCGGGCAGGCCTTCATGCATCCGGCGTCTGAACAGTGCATGCACCGGTGCTGGCCAAAGAACCAACTCAGTTCTCCACCTTTTTCCACCTCGTTGAAGCGAATCTTGGTGTAGGTGTTAAAGGAGAGATCCGGGGGGTTCTCGTAGCTGCCGTAATTTTCTGTCTTGACTGCGGACAGAGAGTTCCACTGCTTGCAGGCTGTCTGGCAGCCGCGGCAGGCAGTGCATTTGGAAGTATCGATTACGATTATTTTTTCAGCCACTCAAATCACCCCCTTCCCTATTTCTTCTCGACGCTGACCATGAAGGCCTTCGTCTCTGGGATCATGGTATTGGCGTCCCCTATGTTGGGCGTAAGCAGGTTGGCCGCATCGCCATAGGTCGGGTTGCTGTAAGGCTTCCCGTTAGCCATGACGTCGTACTCTGCCGTTGTTGCCCAACCGAAGTGCCAGGGGAGACCCACCTGATGGACGGTAGCACCTGCTACCTGGAAGGGTTTGAACCGTATCGTGACGACCGCGACGGCGTCAACTTTGCCGCGAGCCGAGGAGACGACGACCTTGTCTCCGTTCTTGATGCCCTTCTCCTTGGCGAGTTCCTGGCTCATCTCAAGGAAGCTCGCCGGCATCAACTCGGCCTGCCACGGCAACCACCTTGTCAGGACACCGGTCTGCCAGTGCTCGCTGACCCGGTAGGTCGTCGCGACAATAGGATACCTGTCGTCACAGTTGAGGAACTGGTCCATCTTCCCGGTGAAGAGCTTCGCTACCGGGTTGATCCTCTGGGGGTTCATGAGGTTGCGCTCGATGGGACACTCCAGAGGCTCGTAGTGCTCCGGGAAGGGGCCTTCCGCGAGACCGGGACCGTAGAGGTGCGAAACGCCGTGGGGCTTCATGATGTAGGCAAGTTTCGTCGCTTCGTTCCAGGTGCCGTTGGGCTTGCGCAGGGGCGGCCATCCTCCGTCCGGGACGTCGCCGACCCACTTGGCGCCGTTCCAGTAGACAACCGGCTTGTGGGGAGCAAAGGGCCTCCCGTACTCGTCCACGGAGGCGCGGTTGTAGATGATCCGGCGGTTGACGGGCCAGCACCAGGACCAGCCGTTGTACAGGCCGGTTCCGGTGGGGTCGGACTTGCCTCGCCGGGCCATGTTGTTGCCGCTCTCGTTGTAGGACTGGCTGTACAGCCAGTTGCCCGAGGAGGTCTTCCCATTGGCCATTAGCTTGGCAAAGGAAACCACCAGTTCACCCTTTTTGGCGATGACGTTGCCCTTGTCGTCCTTGATGTCCTCAAGGTAGTAGCCGTTGATCTCCTTGGCGATGAGGTGTGCGTCCATGTGGGTGGTCTTGCCGTCGGGGCCCTTGGGGCCGTAATCCCAGGCGAGGTTGAGGATCGGATCGGGGAACACTCCGCCCTGCTCCTCATACAGCTTCCTCACACGCCACTGGAGCTCGTTGACGAGGTCCGCGTCGGTGGGTGCCGGCGGCTTGACAGCGGCGTAGCGCCACTGGGCCCAGCGGCCGGAGTTGGTGATGGACCCTTCCTTCTCGAAGGACATGGCGCACGGCAGGAAGAACACCTCGGTCTTGATCTGACCGGGGTCCATGCCGGGACCGCGCCAGAACGAGCCGGTCTCGTTGTCGAACAGGTTGACGTTGACCATCCAGTCCAGTTTGCCGAGAGCCGCACGCGTCTTGTTCGAGTTGGCGCCCGAACAGGCGGGGTTCATCCCCCAGGCGAAGAAGCCCGTGAATTTGCCCTTGAGCATCTCGTCGAAGAGCATCAGCCATGAGGCGTTCTGGCCTACGTCGAGCTTGGGCAGCCAGGTGTACTGCTTTCCGAGATCCGCGCTCAGGCCGAAGTGGGCCCTGAGGAGGCTGGCGCTGTACTTCGGGTAGTTACTCCACCAGTTGGCCGAATAGGGCTCTTTCGTTTTGGGCGTTTTCGCCTCGTTATACTGTGCGAAAGTCGCCTGGGCCGCGTTGGGGGTGCCCAGGTACCCGGGCAGGATGTGGAACAGCAGGCAGTGGTCCGTGGACCCCTGGACGTTGGACTCACCACGCAGGGCGTTGACGCCGCCGCCGGCCATCCCGATGTTTCCGAGAAGCAGCTGGATCATGGCCATCGCCCGGATGTTCTGGACTCCAACGGTGTGCTGGGTCCAGCCCATGGCGTACATGATGGTGCCTGTCCGGTTGGGCTTGCCCGTGGAGGCATAAGTCTTGTACACCTCGAGGAGTTTTTCCTTGGGGGTCCCGCTGATGGCCGAGACCTTGTCAAGGGTGTACCTGGAGTAGTGCTTCTTGAGGAGCTGGAGGACACACATCGGGTCCTTCATCTCCGGATCCTTCTTCACGACACCGTCGGCGTCGGTCTGGAAGGCCCAGGCCTTCTTGTCATAGGACCGTTTCTTGGGATCGTACCCCGAGAACACGCCGTCCAGGTCGCCCGGCATCTTGAAATCCTTGTTCACGAGGAACGGAGCGTTGGTGTACAGCTCGACATATTTCTTGTGGTACAGCTCGTTGTCGAGGATGTACTTGATCATGCCGCCCAGCCAGGCGATGTCGGAACCGGACCTGATCGGAGCGTAGATGTCGGCCTTCGAGGAGGTTCTGGTGAACCGCGGGTCCAAACTAAGCAGCTTGGCGCCCTGCTCCTTGGCCTTCATGACCCATCTGAAGCTGATGGGGTGGTTCTCGGCGGCGTTCGAACCAGCTACCATGATGACATCCGAGTTCCGGAGGTCGATCCAGTGGTTCGTCATCGCGCCCCTTCCAAACGACTCTGCCAGAGCCGCTACGGTTGCGCTGTGTCATATGCGCGCCTGGTGCTCGATATACACCAGGCCGAGGGCGCGAAGCCACTTCTGGAGAACATAGCATTCCTCGTTGTCGAGGGCCGCGGAACCGACGGAAGCCATCCCGTCGTTCCGGTTCACCACCTGGCCCTTGTCGTTGACCTTGGTGAAACCGGCGTCACGGCTTTTCTTCACACGTTTTGCGATCTCGTTGAAGGCCCAGTCCCAAGAGACCTCTTTCCACTCACCGCTGCGCGGCGCGCGGTACAGAGGCTTGGTAATGCGCCAGGGGTTCTCCGATACCTGTCTGACTGCCTGCGCCTTGGAACAGAGGGCTCCCTCGTTGATCGGATGATCGGGATCTCCCTCAATATTCACTACCTTACCGGCGTGGGCACTGACGATCATGCCGCAGCCCACGGCACAGTAAGGGCAGACGGTGGTCGACTCCTTGGCGTACTTGATGGCGACGTTACCCGTACGGGTTCCCGCCATCGCTGTACCCCGGAGGCCGAGGCCACCGAGCGCGGCGCCAGACATGGTCGCACCGGAGATCTTAAGAAAATCTCTCCTGGTTACGTTCATCCTTGTCTACACCTTCCTTTCTTACGGGTTATGGTTAAGACGGTGGACAACCAGTCCGCTGATAATTCGGCTCTTTCACCTCCTCCCCCCTTTGCGGTTTTTTCTTCTAAAAAATACAAAAAGGAAGCCATGAGCATGTCATGGCTTCCTTTGCGCAATCGGCAGGCGGCGGGATTGCTCCCGGCACCCTATCGTCCCGGCCATCCCGGAGGGATGTGACGGGATCGGAAGGCCCCTAACTGACTTTTTCGTCAGATATTATGGCGGGCTGTTCTGCCCGTATGTGGTGATAGGCTTGAAAAACCCATCAAACAGGATGTGCGCAGAGTGCGCATCCCGACGGGGGAGTCATCACGCCTGTAGTGCGATTGGCATGACTGCCCGTAAAATATCGAAGAGACTTCCCGCGAGGTTACAAATTGAATGCAACCGGATCTTAAACTCGTCCTACCCCTCAAAACGGGCATCTTGAATGATGCCGGATTGGATGCATACAGCGCCCACCCCGGGACACAGCATGCATATGAAACATGAACATATCCTACGAAGCTTCATTTTTCAAGGGTAAACTGGGCGATTGAAATAAAAATCACACTCTTTCAGGGCGACCTTTATCCTCCGCGGTCCCGACCCGGACGCCGAAGATATTGGGCGCTCCCCTGCGGTAGCTTTCCCCTTCCACGGCCCTGTCGAATCCGGGGGTCTTCAGATCCTCCACCTCAGGGTGCAGATCACCGGGATCGTCCCCCTCCACGCGCCAGCTCTTTATGTAGGAGCGGCATTCACCGCAGACGGCGCCGGTCAGGAACCTGTATTCCGGGTCTTCTGAAAACAGATAGCCGGACTCCTCCGGGCTCTCGTGGCCGCAGTAAGGGCAGGTAAGGCGCCTGAACCGCCAGTGAGTCTCGCAGCGGTGACAGATGAGATGCCTTTTCCCGCCCTCTCCCATGGTATAGGCGGCCGCCGGTTCTCCACCGCAGACAGGGCATCGTCCCTGCTCCCATTTACCGGTATCGAAATGGGAGAACCTGGCGGCAGCCTCGAGGAAGGACCCTTTGAGAGAGTTAAACAGGACAAACATCACTGCCTCGGGGTTTACCCCTTCCAGGTCCCCCAGCTTTTCCCTCAGGACGGCATCTCCCTCCTTGAGCCAGACAGCGGCAAGCCCATGGAAGGCATCCGGATCTTCAAGGAGGGAAGACATGGTCAAAGTAACAGTCTCGGCGTCTTCGGAATGACCGACAAGGATCTTCACCACCTCTTCGGCTCTTTTTGCCAATTCCCCGGTATCGGGCAGGATATCGACCGGCTCTAAAAGTGTGAACCCTTCGTCGAGCCGCATCTGGATCTCTTCTTCCCCCAGTTCCCTGGTATCGGCACCCTCGCCTGCACCGACACTGACCACGGGGAAAAGATCCCGGTAAAGCTGAAGAACGTCTTCCATACCCTCCGCGTCCATGGACCCAGAAAAGAGGGCATCTTTAAATGACCTGTTCCTGATAGTGCTTTCAGACATTGGAATCTCCATTGTTGCGCGTTATGCAACAGGGCAGTTTACAGTTTATAGTTGATAGTTTACAGCCTGCCATGAGCTTGTCGAATGGTCGAACTGTCGAAGGGTTCACGTTTCACGATTCACGGTTCACGGTTCACGGTTCGCGGTTCGCGGTTCGCGGTTCGCGGTTCGCAAAAAAGAGTAACAGTAAATGGTTTACTGTAAACCGTAAACTGTAAACCGTGAACTGGATCGAAAAAGATGGCGGCGGAAATTGTCAGCCGTCATCTTTTTCGATCCTCCCCATAAACACCTTCATCTCCATGCCCCCGCTGATGCGGTCAAAGGCCGGCGGGGTCAGTGTGTTGATACCGGGACCGTTCTCACCGAAAAGGGTGACGGACGCCACATGATACTGTTTGCCGTTGTCCGTGAACACGCCGACTCTCCGCGTGACGTGGACACGGGCCTCGACACCCTTTTCATTATGGGGGGAAATGATCCTGACAAGGTCCCCGGTTATCAACTCCATTCCATCGGCCAGCTCCACACCGATCTCCACGATCCTGCCTGTCCCCAGTTCCCTCAGGGCATCCCAACCGGCGGTGACGCCGCCTGTGCCCATGATATTCGCTGTCCTGTGCAAGGTGATAATGACGGGATAGGTGGTCAGGATGTCCCCAGGCCGCCTCGAAAGGTACCCCCACTGATCTTTTCCCTCATGCCTGGGTACCATGTTTGGATTGGAGCGCCCCCCTGTCAGGAAGTCGGACAGAGGGCTGTGGAAAGGCTCATAGTGCTCCGGGAACGGGCTGCCCTGCTGAACCTGTTTCCAGAACTTCACCGGCAAATGGGGACGGATAGGCAGCACATCAATGGAGGCAAAGGGTCTTGTCTCCTGTCCGTGCCACCTCAGGTAGACACCCCTCGCACTTTTTCGACGGATTATCCATGAGAACGGGTCCGCAATACCCCAGGGCCAGAACCATCCCCACCTTTCATACAGGCCCAGAGCGTACGGATCAGAGCGATCCCTGTCAGAGGCCTTCCAGCGGCCGGCCTCCACCCATCCCCTGTAAAGGTGATTCGGGCAGCGGTCTGAACTCTGCCAATCTTTACCGGGAGGAAGGAGGATATCTCCTGACAAGGCCGACCTTGAACCGTTGATCTCCGCTGCCACCTCCTCCGGAAGCCGCTCCAGGGGCCAATCCAGATCTTTCACGGGACCGGGAAGGACTCCCCCTTCATGGCTGTAATTGGTTTGGATGGAGTTGCCGAGCTGCACAACGAACCGGAGCAGGCCCGGGGAGGTATCTTCACTGCCCTCGGGCGGCGTAACCCTCCGGACCCTGCGGCCCCCGTCGGTCATGGACCCGTTCTTTTGCACGGGTGCCTGGATAGGGATAAAAAGAACTTCGGTCTTGATGGAGGTTTCCCTGCCTGGTTCAAGGCTCCAGAACAGGCTGGTCCGGTTGAGAGTGGAATCCATCACGACCAGGAGATCGAGATTGTCGAGGGCCGGTAAAATGGAGGAGCTGTCGGTAACGCTTCCCGCGGGATCAGCGCCGATGGTGATGAGAGCCCTCACCCTCTCATCTTCCATCCCCTCGAGGATGGTGCTGATGGTTGGATGCTCGTCAGGTTCCAGTACGGGCAGGTAGCTTTTCGCTCTTTGGGATGTCTGGCCCGGATACCATGAACGCAGCAGCGCCTCCAACGCTTCCCCGGACCCTTCTCCGTCGGGGTTGTCACCTTGCCGCGGCAACGGCAGATAACCCGGCAGGTAAGGCGCAAGCAGTCCCATGTCGCAGACCCCCTGGGCATTCCCTGCCCCCACCGGCAGAACGATTCCGCCCCCTTTTTTGTCCAGGTTTCCGAGAAGAGCCTGGATGGCCAGGGCCATCCGGACCTTGCCAGGTCCCGAAGGGCTTGAAAGCGCACCGGACCCGAACACAAAGGTAGCCGAAAAATCGGCGCTGGTGGTGCGTGCGAGGAGCGAGCAGGCACGGCGTAAAAGCCCTACGTCCACCCCGGCGATATTGGACACCTTCCGGATATCGTACCTTTCAAAGTTCTCCTTCATCCGCTGGAATATGGAGTAGGGCTCCTGAAGGGACTCGTCAACGATGTTCCAGTTCTGGTATTTGCCCGTCGTGTATCTCTCGTATCGACCCATCACCTCGCTGAGAGAGATATACGACGCGTCGGTGTACTCGATGAGATCGCCCTTGCTTATGTCGGCGTTGGTGAGGATCCAGCTGAGCATGGCGCCGAGTACGGCGTTGTCGGTTCCAGGGCGCAGCTGGAGCCAGAGATCCTCCCCTTTAACGGTTTCGGAACGTCGGGGATCAATGACGATGACCGTCCCCCTCCGCTGTCGAACCCGGTTCAGGGCCCTGGCCAGGGGAGGAGCCGTCAGGCCGGGGTTGCAGCCCACGAGGACCACCACGTCACTGTGGACAACCTGGGGGGCCGGATGGGTCGCTCCGGGGAACCCGAGGGAATCCATGAGTCCGAGAAGCGCCATGGCGTGGCTCGACCGGACCGTCGTGTCCATGTTTGTCACGCCGAGGGCGCGGAACAGCTTGGATACGGTGTACGCTTCCTCGTTTGTCAGGCTGCCGCCCGCCAGAACCCCGAGCCCGTCGAAACGGTTGACCGGCTTTCCCCCGTCACCGTTGACGTACCCGAGTTCCCGATCTCTCAGGTCCTTGATACGTCTGGCGGTCAGCTTAACCGCCTCTTCCCAGCCGATCTCCTTCCACCGGTTTGAACCGGGCGGCCTGTAAAGCGGAGTGACCCCGGCCGGGCTGTCATTGATGGAGGTGGTAAGAACACTGCCCCGGGCACACAGCGACCCTTCCGCGATGGGACAGTCCGGATCTCCTTCCACGTGCCAGCGGCCCTGGCCCCGGGATCGATAGATGAGTCCGCACCCCAGGGAGCACAGTGGACATCTGCTTGCAACCTCTCGGCCGAACAGGACCCTGGCAGCCGGGGCTGCCCCCAGGGGAAAGGCCTTGCCGCCCGAAAGGATGGAAGCGAGCATACAGCCGCTCGTTTTGAGGAAGGTTCGACGGTTGATTTTCATGGATTATTTAGGCTGGTGACACGTGAAAAGTGAATGGTGAAGCGTGTTTTCAATTCGATATAGGCCTATTTGGTAATTAATTAAGTTGCGGTTAACAATCAAAGTCCCTTTTCAGAAAAAATCGCATGGTCAGATGCAACGGATCAACGGCAATAGCGTTCATTTTACGGTTCACATTTCACCGCAAAAACCGATCCCACGTTTTTTGCGGTACCGGCCGATAATGGCAGAGAAAGGGCTTTGAATCAATGGGGGGAACTACGGTTTCGGGTTTCGGGTTTAGGGTTCTGATTACTGATTACTGAATACAGCTATTTTTCTTTACTGCTCTCGACTTCGCACAGGTGGTCAATGAGGACTTGGCCACCGGTCATGACGTTGCTCTTGACCCTTTCCTCCACGAGTTTATCGTCGCCCTGTCTGAAAGCCTCGATGATCTCCTCGTGCTGGCGGATGGCGTTATCGTATTGGCCCGGGAGGGTCAGGGAAACGATGCCGAACCGTTTGAAATGGTCGTTTAGGTTGTAGATGATCTGGATAAGCCTCTGATTACCGGAGAGTTTCACGAACACCTCGTGGAACCTCGTATGGGCCTTGTAGAACGCCTCCAGGTCGTTTTTGTCGATGAGTTCTCTCAGCTCCCCGTTGATCCTGACCAGTTTGTCCAGGTCTTTTTCCTGCATGTTCACCACAGCCAACCTGGCGGCCAACCCTTCGAGGGTGCTTTTGATCTCGTAAAGGTGGTACGTCTCGTCAGCGTCGATCGGAGTGACGACGGCCCCTTTCCTGGGAATGATCCTGATGAAACCTTCGTTTTCCAGCTTGCGGAACGCTTCCCTGAGAGGTGTGCGGCTGATTCCCATGGATTCGGCCAACTCCCCTTCCGAGATCTTTTCCCCGGGCTTGAACTTCCCCTTGATAATGGCTGTCTTGATCGATTCGGCGATGTCCTCGGAGAGCAGTTTTGGCTCTTCGATCCTGATCTTGAAATCGCTCATTAACCCCTCCCCGTTCCTGGCACGCGGTCATCAAACCGCCGGATCCCAGGTATGGCCGCCACCTTATTCATCGAGCTGCTCGGCCAGTTCCTCCCCACTCAACAGGGAGTGCTCCAACACCACCGCCTCGGCCAGGCGCCCGTCCTTTTTGGCAAGCGCCCGGATGATGACCCGGTGCTGCCTTACCGAATCCATGAATCGACCGGGGACCGAAAGAGCCTGGAGCCGGAACCTGAGGAACCTTTGAACAAGGGTGCCCCTGATCTCCAGCAGCTTTTCGTTGCCGCAAAGGGCTATGAAAGTGTTGTGAAATTCATTGTTTTTCCGAAAAAACGCTTCAACATCATTCCCCGGGACGAGCGCTTCGAGCTGTTCGTTGAGCTTCTTGAGCTTGTCGATGTCCTTCTTCGTGATCCTGTCGGCGGCAATGCGCGCCGCGTAACCTTCCAGGAGGCTCTTGATCTCGTAAAAATCCTGGACCTCCTTGCGGGTGATGCTCGAAACCACTGCCCCGCGCCGCGGGATCACGGTAAGGAACCCCTCGCTTTCCAGCTGGCGGAACGCCTCCCTGATGGGTGTGCGGCTGATCCCAAGCTTATCGGCCAGTTCCGGTTCCGTCAGTTTCTGACCCGACCGCAGCTCACCCTTGACGATGGAATCGCGGAGTGAGGCGACGATCTGCTCACGTAAAGTCCTGTGCTTCTTGAGTCTCATAATTACCTTTTCTTACAGCTACTTAGGATGACCCCCCTTAAAGAAAATTGAATACTGCACATTGTATACACAAATTGTCCTGATTGGTAGTGGAAATTGTGTGGAAAGGAAAAACCCCGCTTTTCCCTTTCCCCAGGACATTAAGGAGCCAGGAAAAGTCCCGCCTGGACTTTTTGCGACCCTATCAAAAGATGACTTCGCAAAAAGTCATCAGGTTTTGATTCCTCTCTTCGTTCATCGCCTGTCTTGAATCACGCCACAGGCGTGATCGAAGGATTTTCCGATCGTCGTTCTGACCGTTTACATATCTTCCCCAAAGGTGGATAAACCAGAATGGACCACAACAGGAAAAGCGGGAGACAGCGGACAGGAAAAGGGGCAAAACTCGTCCGTGTCGAAGAGATCCTGCAATCCCTCATGACGCGCCTGGACATGCCGGAGGACACCCAGGCAAAGGGCAAGGTGTTCACGGTATGGGAAGAGGCCGCAGGGAACGCGGCGCCCCATTCCAGCGCATTCCGCTTCCGCGGATCAACCCTGGTGGTGGAGGTGGACTCCCCCGTATGGCTCAACGAACTTTCCATGAGGAAGACGGAACTCATCGGCCGCCTGGAAAGGGCGGTAGGGGAAAAGGTCGTCACCGACATCAGGTTTGAGATGAAGAAGAAGAGGAGGGAATAGGAAAGGTCCCAGGTTTTATATCTCAGATCTCAGGAAAACTCACGTCCCCTGGCTTTGAGATATGAGATTTAAGACTTGGGATCAGCATTTTTCCCCTGCCCCGGATCAGAAGTAGAAGGAAAGGCCGGCAGTGATGCCACGATTGATAAAGTTACCCGAGAATTCTCCCAGGGAGGTTCCAAGGTTGAAATTGCCGCTCCAAAGGTATGAATACCCGATATCTGCCGAAAAGGCCTTACCAAGGTCCAGCAACAGACCACCCCTGAACTTGTAGGCGAGTCTCTGGATCTCGTCCTTTTCCCCAAGAAAGTGGAGTGCCAGGGCGATGGATCCGATCCCGGCCCCCATGTAGTAATGCAAGGGGCCCAGGAAAGATTGCTCATAACTCCCGTCGACCATCATGGTGCTCACATCGAACTCGGCACCCGCACCGTCCCCGACAGAAAAAACGGAGTACTCCAACCCGACCTTTCCGTCCTTTAATGCAAAACCGAAAGCTACCGCTCTTTCCTTGGCATCCTCGAGGGAAACGTTCACATCACTGATATCCGGGTCCAGAGCCGAGGTGAAGAGGATATCTGACAGCGCCGAACCTCCGCTCCTGGCTGAAATATAATAGCCCCCTCTCATGATCCTTGCCCCGGATTCGGCCCATGCGGATCCGACAATGGAAAGCACCATGAGAGCTGCGAGTGAGACCGGAACGATCCTTTTCATAAAATTTCCTTTTTTGGCTGGGACCCGGCGCAGGGTGCTGGCCGACCCGGTCTGGAGTCAATTTCCATCAGGTGCCGCCAACCAGGAACTCTACCAGAAAGGGAAGGGAGGAACAACAAATCCGGTGTCCGGGGTCATGGAGAATTTTTTCACGCGTTTCCCCCGTAAAGGATGCCCCTGGCTTCCTCAGTGTAATCCCTTCCGCTTCCTTCCCGGTACAGCACCAGCGGCTCCTCCGTAAAAGCCATTCCAACTCCGCCCCCCTTGATAGCTTCCAGCAGGACCAGGGACGGCTCCTCCCCTTCACGGGAAACCACGAACCGGGTCCGGAACGGTTCCATGCCGGCAGACTCGACCGCCTCCGTCAGGTCGTCGAAACGCCGGGCAAGGTAGATCCAGGTGGAAGCGCCGCCGTCCCTGAGAAGAGCCGCGGCGGCCCTGGCGAAATCGCCCACTTCCCCGTGCAGTTCGTGGCGGGCTGCCGCCCTTTCCGGATCCGGGCTGATCCGCCCCGTGCCCACCTTCCTGTAGGGAGGGTTGGCCACAACGAGGTCGAAACGGTCGAGTTCCTCGGGCCACGGGTAATTTTTCAGATCGGCCCGCACGAAACGGGCGTTGGCAAGGCCGTTGATCCTGGCGTTTTCCGCAGCCTGCCGGACGAGCCCCTCCTGGATCTCGATTCCCACGATGCGGCAGAAGGGGCTCTCCCTGGCCAGCAGAAGGCCCACGAACCCGTTACCGCACCCGAGGTCGGCCACGTACCAGTCGGGGGACGGCCTGAGGAAACGGGCCAGGAGAAGGCCGTCGATGGACGCTTTGACGCCGGAGGCGCTCTGTACGAGTTTGATGGGGCCGATCTGGTCGTAAGATTCTGTCATCAATGGTTTCTCATCCAAACCTTCGTACGTGCGTGAAGCGTAAGTGCGTGTAGCGTTAAGAAGCTCGTGAGCTTGTGTCCCATGCACGCTCCACTCGCCCACGCTTTACGTGTCAAGAACTTCCCCCTTGAGATCATGAATCCCGCTATCGACGATCTTCACCTGGACAAAGCTCCCGGCCTCCACCCCCTCGTCCACCCTGACCACGCCGTCAACCTCGGGAGCCTGTCCCTGGTGCCGGCCGAAGGAGCCTTCTTCATCGAACCCTTCCGCCATCACCGTCATCTCCCTGCCCACCAGTCCGCGCAGGAGTCCGGCCGAGACTTCTGACTGCTCTTCCATGAGTGTTTCTGCCCTCTCTTTCGCCACTTCGCCGGGCACCTGGGCGCCCATCCTCGAGGCCGCGGTCCCCTCCTCGCAGCTGTACGAAAACACACCCAGATGATCGATCCCCGCCTCCCGGACGAACTCCCGGAGGCGCTCGAAATCCTCCCGGGTTTCTCCGGGGAACCCCGTCATGAGGGTCGTCCTGATAAACACGCCCGGGACGGCCGCGCGGACCCTTTTCACCACTTCCATGGGAGCCGGCGCGTCTCCCCGGCCCATCCTCGCCAGGACCTGCGGGGCCACATGCTGGAAGGGGATGTCCAGGTAGGGACAGATCCGCGGGTCCGAGATCATCGCCTCCAGGAGTTCACCGGTCACCCGGGCGGGGTGGACGTACAGGACCCTGAGCCAGTAATCTCCCGGCACCCCCAGCAGGGAGTTCACCAGTCCCGGCAGGCCCGGACCTCCCCCAGTGCCTGCAAGGTCGATTCCGTACCGCCCGGAATCCTGGGCCACCAGGGTGATTTCCCTCACGCCCGACCCCACGAGATGTTCCATCTCGGCGGTCAGGGATGGGACGCTCCTGCTTGAAAAATCTCCCCGGATGGACGGGATGAGGCAGTAGGAACACCGGTTGGAGCAGCCCTCCCCGATCTTCAAATAAGCACGATGGGGTGGAAAGGAGAGGACCCGAGGGGGAAAAGAGAGTTGAGAGTTGGGAGTTGAGAGTGGAGCGTTAAGCGTCGAGAATTGAGTATTGACAACCTGTATTCTTTCGCTCTTCGCGCTTTGCGCTTCGCTCTGCTGCCCACCGGAGACAGCTGCAACAACATTATCCAGTTCGGCGGGCAGGACAAGCGCGTCGATCTCAGGCACTTCCTTCAACAGATCCTCCCCGTACCGGGCTACCATGCACCCGGTCACCACCAGGCGCCGGGGGCCCTCCGGACCTTTCAGGGACGCCAGTTCGACGATGCGGTCCAGGGATTCTTCAACAGCCTCGGTGAGGAAGGAACAGGTGTTGATGAGCAGGCAGTCGGCCAGTTCGGGTTCGTCCACGATGACGCACCCGGCCTTTTGAAGGCGGGCGAGCATTACTTCCGTGTCGACGAGGTTTTTGTTACAACCTAACGACGTAACAGCAATTTTCATGGTTGAGATACCATGAAGATGGAAGGTGGAAGGTGGAATGAAAGCGCACTGTTTTCTATTTCCTGTTCCCTATTCCTCATTCCACGATCACATTTCAGGGTTCAATGACGGCCCCTTGTGGGACAGTTAACAGTAAACGGTTTACGGTCTACAGAAAATGCAAGAGCTGTGAGATCGCACTGTGAACCGTAAACTGTAAACAGTGACAACGATCTCATTTCATGGCTCTATAACGTCCGTTCCTTCCGGCACATCCCACTTGAACAGATCATCCGGAAGTTTCGTCCCCGTCTTGAAGCCATGAAAGGTTATGGTCGTCACATTGCCCAGCTTATGATGGATGGAGATCCTCTCCACGAGGCCGGATTCGGAAGCCACCAGGAGGGAGATCTTGTCGTAGGGCAGGTTGTCTTCCACGGGGAAGAGGTCCAGAGGGAGGCTCTGTCCGGGATCGGTCCGTCTCGACTGTACGGTGAAATCCCGCTCCACCCCCTCCAGGCCTCCCAGGAAGGTGGCGGCCCCCTTCCTCATCTCCTCGGGGGTCATCTGCCTCAGGATGATCTGTTTCCTGGACGGAGTGTTTATCCAGACCCTGGAGCCGTTAAGGACCACATGGTGGGGCTGTTTGCCGCGGTAATCCCAACGCATCCGGTCGGGTGGGATGAAGGAGAGGTCTCCCTCCTCCCTGACAGTGACACCGACGCCAGGCCGTTCCTCGGTCTGGACGAAAGCCGCCGTAAGACCGGTCAGGGAATCGTAGGTGCTGCGGACGAGGGCCAGGGCCCGGTCCGCCTCGTCGTCGCAGACGGCAATGGCCGGGAATAGCAATAGAGGCGCAAAGATACATGAACCAACTAACCACAGCGCGGCCAGCTTGAGGCCGCTCCAACAGCCTTCTCTGAAGCTTTCGCCGTCGCCTTCGGCTGTGGCGTGACAAGTCGGCTTGTCAGGCAGGGTTTCACAGAGTAAACCAGCTCCAGTAAATGTTCTTTCATCCTGTTCCATGTTTTATTATTACCCTGTGTCACCCTGCTTAGCCACGTCGAAGTCACGCCTTTTGAGTGGCGAAGACGGGTGTACCCTGTGGTTGAAATTCCAGGACTTTATGCCGCAGGGCCTGAGACCGCTTCGCTCAATAACGGCTCGCGGTGACACCCTTCTTTCCGCGCCTGGGCGTTTGCACTTACCCCTTCGTTCTTCGCACTTCGCGCTGCCCCGGGACGGGGCTTAATCCACCTCGTATCTCCGCAGAACAGGCCTGGGTTTCGCGCCGTCCGGGGGGCCTATGAGACCGTCGGTCTCCATGCGTTCCACCATGCGCGCCGCCCGGTTGTATCCCACCTTGAAGTTCCTCTGGATCATGGAGGCGGAGGCGTACCCCTTCCTGGAAACGAAATCCAGGACTTCCTGGTATTTTTCGTCTTCATCCCCCTCCTCGCTCTGAAGTGAGGTGGCTGGCTGGTAATCGAAGAGGTCTTCCCGGTACTCCGGTTTGGCCTGTTCCTTGAGGAACTTGACCACCCGCGCGACCTCCTCCTCGGTGGTATAACAACCGTGGAGCCGGACGAGCTGGGACATCCCCGTCTTGACAAACAGCATGTCTCCCCTGCCGAGGAGCTGCTCCGCCCCGTTGTAGTCCAGGATAACCCGGGAGTTGGCCTTGTCGGTGACCTTGAAAGCGATCCTCCCGGTGATATTGGTCTTGATGCTTCCCGAGATGATGTCGACTGAAGGTCTCTGGGTGGCGATGATGAGGTGGATACCGGCCGCCCTTGCCATCTGGCCCAGGCGGGCGATGCACTCCTCCACATCCCGGGAGGCGGTCATCATGAGATCGGCGAGTTCGTCGATGATGACCACGATGTGGGGAAGCTTCTTATCCTCGTCATCCGGCAGGTCTTCCATCCTGGCGGTCTTCTTGTTGTAGCTGTCGACGTTGCGGGCCTTCCGGCTGGCGAGGAGCTGGTATCGCCGCTCCATCTCCACCACCAGCCAGCGCAGGGCAGACGCCGCCTTCTTGGGCTCCATGACCACCGGCGCCAGGAGATGGGGGATACCCTCGTAGGGGGACAGTTCAAGCATCTTCGGGTCCACCATGAGCAGGCGGACATCTTCCGGTGTGAGGTAAAAGAGCAAGGAGAGGATCATGGAGTTGACAGCCACGCTCTTCCCGGTCCCCGTGGCCCCTGCCACGAGCATGTGGGGCATGGAATCGAGCTCCGTCACGAAGGGGATACCGGAGGTGTCCTTGCCTATGGCCAGCCGGAGGATGCCCCCCGAGGAATCGAACTCGGCCGAGCTGAGGATCTCCCGCAGCCGGACCGTTTCGGGTTCAAGGTTCGGCACCTCGATACCAATGGCCGATTTTCCGGGGATCCTTTCGACGATGCGGATGTCGACCCCGCCCATGGCCAGGGACAGGTCCCCGGCCCTGCTCACGATCTGGCTCACCTTGACACCGGGTGCGGGCTCGTACTCGAAAACGGTGATGACCGGTCCCGGGTTAACCGCGGTGACCTGCCCGTTGATCCCGTAATCCTGGAGCTTCTTGACCAGCATGCGGCTGCGGGCCAGGTGTTCCTCCTCACTGACACCACGGTGCTGATCCTCGGGAGAATCGAGGAGCTGGAGGGGCGGCAGGGAGAATTTTCCCCTGGGCCTCGGCAGGGTGTCGAAGGTCTCCTGCCGGGGTGTGCCAGCTTTCGTCCTGCTGACCACGGCTGTCCTGTTGGTGATCCTGGGGGGGGTGACCCGTTTCTCCTTCTCCCTGGCCTTGCTCACCACTTTCTGCCGGCGTGTCCGCTCTCTCCTTTTCACGACGGATGTAAACAGCCGCCGCATCCCGCTGACGATCCAGCCGGTGACCGCCCTCAGGGACAGGTTGGTCATGATGAGGAGCGAAGCCACGAACATGGCGATAACGAAGACGTGGGCTCCGGCCACGTTAAACAGGCCGACAAGACCGTCTGCCGCCAGTTTTCCGACGATGCCCCCCGCCGGAGCCCCTCCTCCTGCCGCGAAGGTGATCGGTCCCAGCCGGAGCTGGATAAGGACGCACAAGGTCAGGACGAAAAGGAGGGCGCCTCCGGAGCGAAGGGCCCAGCTTCCCCGGTTCCGGTAGAAAAAACGGGTGATCCCGAGGAACAGGAAGAACAGCGGGATCATGAAGGCGGCCCAGCCCAGGGCCTGGATGCTGAGATCCGCCAGGTAGGCGCCCACGACACCGCCCATGTTCTGAACGGCGCCCTTTGCCGCGCCGGTGCTGTTCAGGGAGATGTCCCGGGGCGAATAGGATACGAGGGCGAGAACCAGGAACAGGCCAAGGGCGACAAAGGCCACTCCCACGATCTCACGCCAGCGGGAATGGGATGTCGGACCGGGTGATTTTTTCTCTTTCGGGGACTCTTTTTTAGACATGGAAGCCTTCAATCAAAGGGTGGTTTAATCTCACATCTCATATCTCACATCGCAGAAAAAGCGCCGTGAATTCAAAGTGTTTAAGATTTGTATTTGAGATTTGAAATCTTCTCCTTATATCAAAAAGAGCAGGGAAAGTACACCGACCAGCAGGCAGTAAACCGCGAAGGGCAGAAGGTTGCCCCGGTCGAGGATCCGCATGAGAAGGGCGATGGAAGCCCATCCCGCGACAGCCGCGGCAACCGCTCCTGCAATGTAGGGCAGGGGCAGACCGGTGTAGAGCAGGTCCCCTGATTCCAGGACCAGGGCTCCGGCAATGGCCGGGATGGAAAGGAGGAAGGAGAACCGGGCGGCGTTGGGTCCCGAAAGCCCCATGAAAATTCCGGCGGCGATGGTGGCTCCGGAGCGGGACACGCCCGGAACGAGCGCCATCGCCTGGAAGGCTCCGATGAGAAACGCTGCCGGGATCGTGAGGCCCGCAAGGGTACGACCGCTCCCGGTTCCGAGCCTGAAAGCCGCGAAAAGCAAGGCTGCCGTGAATACGAGCCCCAGTGAGGCTATGCGGGGCGCAGCGAAGAGCGGCACGATCGCGTCGGCGAAAAGAACACCCACCATCCCGGCCGGGACACTTCCGACGATCAGGAGGATGGGCAGCCGCAGTCCCTCTTCTGACGGGCGCCCGCAGTCCCGGACGATCCTGCCGATGTCCGCCCGGAAATAGGCTGTTACAGCCACCAGGGTCCCGCCGTGGAGGAGTATATCGAAGGCGGCCGGCGTACCGTCGAACCCCGGCAGCAGTGATTGGGCCAGGACCAGGTGCCCCGAGGAGGAGACGGGGAGGAATTCCGTGAGACCCTGCAATATGCCTAGCAGTATGGATTCGAACATTTGATATCTCCGAGTTGAGCTAACACGATCGATAGTGTCTCACGAAATTCCGTGCGTCCGTAGATGCGTACGTGCGTAAGGCCGAAGGAACTTATTCGCTTTTTGCCATTCGCAATCACGCACATAAGCAAGCACACACATCCGTTAGCCAACCGTTATCCTTCGCCATTATCCAATATCACGGGGATAATGGTCGGGCGCTTCTCCAGTTCCTTCCGGTAGATGCCCCTAACGGCGATCTTCAGGCTGTTCTCCAGATCCTCCCGGGAGCCGCCCTCCTTCTTCCACGCCTTCAACACCTGCCTTGCGGCTGCGGCTGCCGCAAGGTCGATCTCCTCCCCCTGCGGGCCGACGCTGACGCCCAGGCTGTGGACAGCGGGCTCCGGGATCGACTTCCCCTTCCCGGGAAGGCTGACAGCCACCACGACGACCCCTTCCCTCGCTATCCGCCGGCGATCCTTGATAACCGGGTCGCCAAGGGTGGCGATCATGGTTCCGTCCACCAGCATCCTGCCCGCCAGGACCGATTCTCCCAATGACGCCGTTTCAGGTCCCACCTCCAGGACCTGGCCCGGGTCCAGGATGTGGACGTTTTCGGGCAGGACGCCGCCTTTCCTGGCCAGTCCGGCACAGGCGACAAGGTTGCGGTAGTCCCCGTGCACCGGGACGAAATGGCGGGGAGATGTCATGGAAAGGAGGGTCAGGATCTCCCCGGCCGAGGCATGGCCCGAAACGTGGATCCGGGGCGGCGCCTGGTAATAGACCATGGCCCCCATGCGGAACAGGTTGTCGATGTTCTGAGCCACGGCCAGTTCGTTGCCCGGGATCATCCGGGAGGAAAAGATCACGGTATCACCGGGCCCGACCTGGATCTGGGAATGTTCGCCCCGGGCGATGCGGGTCAGGGCGCTGAACGGCTCTCCCTGGGTACCGGTGGTCAGGTAAACCGCTCTCCCGGCATCGGCGTGCATAAGCCCGCTGTCCGCGGTCACCACCCCCCTGGGGGGGACCAGGTAACCCAAATTTCTGGCGATCTCGAAGTTGCGGACCATTCGGCGGCCTTCCAGGACCACCTTGCGGCCCGTCCTGTGCGCGGCCCTGAGCACCGCTCCCATCCTCCCGATATGGGAAGCGAAGGTCGCCACGAAGACGCGCCCTTCGGTCTCCCGGAACATGGCCTCGATGCTGTCGGCCACATCCTCTTCGGACCCGGTAACTCCCGGCCTTTCGGCGTTTGTACTGTCGCACAGGAGCAGGTCCACCCCATCCCTTCCTGCCTGGCGCAGGGGTTCGAGTCCGGGCCCGGCTCTCCCTCCCGGGATCCTGAAATCCCCGGAGTGGACGACGGTGCCCGCAGGCGTTCTGATGATCAGCGCCGCCGAGTCGGGAATACTGTGATCCACCGGCACCGCCTCGATCACGGCGCTGCCCACCTCGAAGGGGCTGCCGAAAAGGACCTGATTCATCTCCCCCCCGATCTTCCCTTCACCGTTTCGCCCCCCCCTGCCGCCGTTAGCCAGCCTCTCCCAGGCCATCGCCAGGGTGAAAGCCGTTCCGTACACCGGCACATCCACCTGGTTCAGGAGATACGGAAGGGCGCCGACGTGATCGTCGTGACCGTGGGTCAGGACCACTCCGGTGAGCCTGTGGGCGTTCCCGGTGACGTAAGTCAGGTCCGGCAGGAAAAGGTCCACCCCCGGGTAGTTGCCCTGTGGAAACTTGACACCCACATCGATGAGGAGCATCTCGTCGGCGAACTCGAGGACGGAGCAGTTCATGCCGAAGGTCCCGACACCGCCTAAGGGGATGAAGCGCAGGGCGCCTTCTTTCACGAGAACACCCTCCAGACCTGGCGCCCCTCACGACGCGGAGAGGGGGAGACGCGGCGACGCGACGATAAAGCTTTTACTCCGTGTCCCCGTGTCCCCGTGTCACCGTGTCTAATTGTCATTTCCCCGTGTCCCCGTGTCACCGTGTCACCGTGTCTGACAATCGCGTGGCCAGTTCCGCGAACTGCTCGACCGAGAGCTGTTCCGCCCTAACACTGGCGCCGAGTCCCATCTCCTTGATGACGTCGCGCATGGTGTCCTTACCCGCCGGGGCCAGGCCCGCGGCCAGGCTGTTGACCAGCTTCTTCCGCCTCTGTCCGAAGGCCGCCTTGATCACTCTCCTGGTGAACGCCCTGTCCGGAACAGGGTACACCGCCTGCTCCAGCACCTCCCACCGCACCAGCGCGGAGTCCACCCTGGGTGGCGGGAGAAAGACACCGGGGGGTACCTTGCGAACGATCTCGGGCTTCCCAAACAGCTGGCACACGACCGAAAGGATCCCGTAATCCTTGCCGCCGGGAGGTGCGCACATCCTTCGGCCCACCTCCCACTGCACCAGGAAAACCGCCCGGGACACCCGGGCCCTGAACTCCAGCGCCCTGAAGATGATCTGTGTCGAGACCGCATAGGGAAGGTTGCCCAGCAGGACAGCTTTCCCCTCCCGCGGCAGGAGGTCGTCCCAGGAAACCCTCAGGATGTCTCCCCGGACAAGCTCGAAATCCGGGTTCCCCCCGAACTTTTTCACGAGATCGTCGAATAGCCTGGAATCCACCTCTACGCCCCTGACCTTCACACCCTCGTCGAGGATCATCTCCGTCAGACGGCCCGTACCTACCCCGATCTCGATCACCGGGTCGTCCGGGGACAGCCGGGCTGCGGCCACGATGGCCTTGAGAATATTCTTGTCATGGAGGAAGTGCTGCCCGTAGGCAGGGGGGACGTAAGGGCGGCCTTTCACGGCATAGTCCGCCGTGAAAGAGAGTGCAGGGTGCAGAGTGCAGAGTCTTGTTTGATCACACTTCCAGGATTCTGGAGGTAAAAAAATCTTGCTGATAGAATCAGGTCACGTATTCCTGGGGAGAAATCATACCCGAAATCCGCCGAAAACACCCTTCTGGTCGGGGCAGGGCATCTGATGGATGATGCCGGACGATCAGCTATCAGTAAACTCCGTCCCATATGAAAAACTCCTAAAAAGCACCGACCGGGAACCAGCCAATACCCATTGCGGATTTCGGGTTCCCGTTGACAATTATGGAAGGGTGGGGCAAATTCTCGAAATGTTTCCATTTACCAGACATTTTCGCTGGTTATACCTTACAACGGTCGTGGTAGCAACTTTGTCCGCCTGCGCCACCCCGCCCCGCGTCGGGGTTCCCGAACCTGCCGCGAAACCGGCGCCGGAGGCCGCCGCCCCGGCCCCGAAAAAAGCCGCTGCAGGCCCCGCCAGGGAACGGGAGGAACTTCTCAAGTACCAGGAGGCCGTGCGCCTTTTCCGGGAGGAGATGCGCCCTGAGGAAGCTTTCCAGATGCTGGAGAGTTTTGGGCAGATGCACCCTGACAGCGTCTACGCCGACGACGCCCTCCTGGAACAGTCCAGGATCCATCTCCACCTTGGAGAACCGCGCAAGGCTGTCAGCCTCATCAACCGCCTCCTGGAAAAGTATCCGGGGACTTCCCTGAAGAAACGGGCTTTCATGGAACTCGCCCTGATCCACAAGGATCAGGGCAGGTGGAAAGATTGCATCGAGGCTGCCCAAAGCGTTCTCACGCTGTCGCCCCTGCCCGACGAGGAGGCCGACATCCTGGCAGCTTCGGCCGTGTGCCGGGCGGAGCGCCGGGACCGTGAAGGAGCGTTTGCCGACCTGGTGCGGGGCTATCGCGCCGCCATGACCGATGACGCGAGGGCAAAGGCGCTCGCCGTCCTGGGTACAGTGACGGCAAATCTCAATGACCGCGGTATCGAGAGTATCCTTGCGGGTTCGGACGGTTTTGAACCTTACGGCACCCTCGCCATGATCCTCATCGAAAGGGACCTGGAAAAAGGGTACAACGCCGAAGCCATGTCCACGCTGATGGATCTTCTCATCAACTACCCGGGCGAGCTTCCCGATGAACGTGTCCAGGCCGCGTATTCTCTCATCCAGGACCGCCTGCTGGTGCGGACCAACACCATCGGAGCGGTGCTGCCCCTTTCGGGCCGCTACGCCGTTTTCGGCCAGAAAGCCCTGCAGGGCATCCAGGCCGCCTTCGACTTTCAGCTTCCCGACACGGGCAGGGAGCCGGGGGCGTTCAACCTGGTGGTGAAAGATTCGGGGGCCGATCCTGTGCAGGCTGCCCAGGCAGTGAGAGACCTGTCCGAGTCAGACCAGGTTATCGCCATCATCGGGCCCATCTTCTCGAGAACAACCCGGGCGGCGGCCGAGGCTGCGGAAGAATCGAAAACCCCCATGATCTCCCTCTCCCCCGACCCCGAGATCCCCTACCTTGGGAAAAACGTGTTCCGGCGCGCCCTGGTAGACGCCCAGCAGGTCAGCTCCCTCGTCCGCATGGTCAGTGACCGGCTCCTGATGACACGGTTCGCCTTCCTTTACCCTGATAACGCCTACGGCAAGGAGATGATGCACAGGTTCTGGGACCAGGTCGACCTGCGGGGAGGCGAAGTGGTGGCAGCGGAGAGCTTCCCCGAGGGGCAGACCGACTTTGGTCCGCAGATCCGGGCCATGGTGGGGCTCAACAGGAAGATGACCGCCGAGGAACTGGCCCGGAAAGAGTCCGGGATCAGGATCGAGCTGGAACCGGTCATCGATTTCGAAGCTCTTTTCATCCCCGCCGATTTCCAGACGGTGGGGCTCATGGCTCCGCAGCTTGCATTTTACGACGTCAACGAGGTGCTGGTACTGGGTACCGACGGCTGGAACAGTCCCTGGCTGGTGGAACTCGGAGAGAACCACGTGGAAGGAACCCTTTTTACGGGAGGTTACGTCCACGACCTGGAAAACCCCCAGGTAAGGGAACTCACTGAAAAGTACTGGCTGGCTTTCGGGGAGGACGCCCAGTCCATGGCCGTCCAGGCCTGGGATTCGGCCCGGATCATCCGCGCCGGTATCGAATCGGGACAGGTCACAGACAGGAGCAGCCTGAGGGAGTACCTCATGGGCCTCAGGGATTATCCTTCCGCCGAGGGCCCCCTGACCACCGACGGGAACGGCGATATCCTCCAGCGGCCTTTCCTGCTCACGGTGGAAAGCGGGCAGATTGTGCCATACGAAATAGAATTCGACTAAAAGCGATCCAAGGTCCAAGATCCAAAATCCAAGATAAAACCATAAAATTCCTGTATTGTATAAAGTTGTTTTGTTTCCGGGTTTGCTTGCTATTCTCGATTGCAGGCAGACCCAGGTTATGCTCAAAACATTTCAGACTCAAAATGCATTTTAGATCTTGGTTCTTGGATCTTGGATTCTTCTGTTGCTGATTCATCGATCAATCCAAATACTTCGATCCGCGAATCAGCAACAGGAGGAAAAACGGCCCCCCGAGCAGCGCCGTGATCACCCCCACCGGGATCTCGGCGGGTGCGATGACGGTCCGGGCGAAAGTATCGCATACCGTGAGGAATATCCCGCCGAACAAGACGGTGGCCGGGATGAGAGCCCGGTGACCGGGTCCGACCATGAGGCGGCAGATGTGTGGGACCATGATCCCCACGAACCCGATGGGCCCGCACACGGCGACCACCCCTCCCACCAGCAGCGACGTGGCGAAGAACAGCCTTCGCTGCACGCCGACCACACTCACCCCCCGGCTGGCGGCGATCTCCTCCCCGGTGGTGAGCAGGTCCAACTCCCTCGAACTGATCAGGACAAGAGCGATGCCCGCCGCTACAAAGGGCACCATCTGGAACACCGACCTGAACCCTGCCACCTCCAGTCCACCCATGAGCCAGCGGATGATCCGGAAGGTGTGGGTGAAATCGGACAGGTACTGGATAAACAGGTTGAGGCTGGAGAAGAAAAAGTTTACCGCCACTCCCGCCAGCAGCAGGGTGGCCGTAGTGAGCATGGCTCCAGACCGGGTGAGCGCCCTCGATATCCCGTAAACCAGGAGAACGGAAAGGGCAGCCCCTGAAAGGGCCGCCATGGAGATGCCGGAGATCCCCAGCAGGGCCACAGACACTCCGAACCGGATGGTCATGGCCGCGCCCAGGGCGGCCCCCGACGCGACACCCAGGGTGAAGGGGGTCGCCAGCGGGTTACGGAACAGGGCCTGGAACGCCATCCCGGCGACAGCCAGCCCCGCGCCGGTGAGCCACGCCGCCAGGACCCTCGGCAGCCGGATCTTACAGAAAATATCGTATTCCTTGCCGGGAACCGGTCCCCCGCCAAAGATATCGAGGAGCGAAATGGGGGTCATCCCCACGAAGGGGGCCACGCCGAGGACGACGATCGTCGCCGCGGCCAGGACGATAAGGACCAGGGTGACTCTCCCGGCTTTCATGAACCGGGCCCTTCCGGCACCACCATGGGGCGGCCTGTGACCGGGTGCCCGACGAAGGTAAATGGGCGTGTGTAGATGCGCTCGAGAACGGCGTTGTCCATGAACGCATCCGGCGGGCCGTCGAAAACGAGTTCCCCGTCCACGAGGGCCACCACCCGGTCCGAGTAAAGGGCCGCGTGGTTGATGTCATGGGTCACCGCCAGGACGGTGACCCCGGAGTCACGGTTAAGATTGAGCAGAAGGGACTGCACGTCGCCGGCGTGGAGCGGGTCCAGGAATGTCGTGGGTTCGTCCAGGAGAAGGATCCTGGCGCCCTGGGCCAGGGCCGCCGCGATCAAAACTTTCTGCCGCTCTCCACCGCTTAAGGTCCGGATGTCCCTTTCGGCAAAGCGGGCGGTCCCCGTCAGGGTGAGGGACCGGTCCACGATCTCAAGGTCTTCGGTTCCGGTGAAGGTGAAGGGGCTGTGATGGGGGTAGCGGCCCATGAGAACGAACTGCCGGACCGTGAAAGGGAACGCCGTCCCGTCGGCCTGGGGAACGTAGCAGACCCGGGCGGCCAGCTGTTTCTGGGTCATGTCCGAAGTCGACCGCCCCTGGACACGCACCCTGCCGGACCAGTCCGACCTGATCCCCATGAGGCACTTTAAAACGGAGCTCTTTCCCGCCCCGTTGGGTCCGACGATCGACAGGTACTGCCCCCTGGGGACGGAGAAGGTCACATCCCTGAGGATCATCACGTTCCCGATCGAAAGGGAAAGGTTCTCAATTTCGAGAACAAGATCATTTTTTATATCAATCTCAGATCTCATATCTCAAATCTCAAAAACCAGCCTCTCACCCGCTCGTTTCACTCTACGACAAGCTCATGGTCTACGACTCTCTAAAAAACCCCAGGACTCATCCATCAGATTCAAAAGCTTGACCACAGCGCGGCCACCTGAAGGCCGCTCCACAGGGTTACACGGGGTAAGGATAAAACAGTACTCAAATCCTGGTAGGGTTCAGGCCATACCCAAGACCTTTTTGCTTCTCCAACCACACTGAACCAGACACCATGTTCTTCTCTGCGATCTCTGTGTGCTCAAGCTCTCACGCCAATGGCGTGAGAGCGGGCGAGAGATGGTTTTGACTTTTTGGCCCCAGGGCGCGTTGTTTCTCGCCTTTCTTTGCGTCTTGGCGTCTTGGCGTGAGGCCGCCTTTCAGGCTCCATTGTGACGTCACCGCAATCCATTCTCCATTTTCCACCCATTCGACAAGCTCAGGGCCTATGGCTTTCCACTTTCCACTCTCGATCCACTCTCGTGGATCAGGCCAGCCATTTCCTCCAGAAGAGTCACGAACCTGGGTCCCGGGATAACGACGTAGTCCCCGCCCAGGATGTGAACATTCCCGTTCTTCACTGCCCGCAGACCCGGAATGTCGTTCCACCGCGAGAGGAGAGCCGGCATGTCATCATCCGGCCCGAGATCGGGGATCATCTCCAGGATGACATCCGGATCGATCCTGGCGATCCCCTCCGCGGACAGCGCCGGGAACTTGAGGGTCTCTTCGCTGTAGGCGTTCTGTCCTCCCGCCAACCTGATAAGGTCGTCATAAAACCCGTCTTTCCCGGAAACGTATATCTCCCCTGAAGCTCCCGGTTCCAGGCTTCGGCCCACGGCAACCAGGACCCTCGGTGTGAAATTGAAATTGTAACCGGAAACGACCTTCGACAAGCGGGCCTTAAGCTCCTTTACCTGCTTCCTTGCTAAGGCAGGTGCACCGCAGGCCCTTCCAATGACGGCGATTGAATCCACGATACCGTTCACCCGGCTGTGGTCCACGGCCAGGGTTGCGATCCCCAGTTCGCGCAGACGGTCACGGGCCTCTTCGTGCTGCGCGATATGGATCACCAGGTCCGGCGCCAGGGCGAGGACAGCCTCGTAATTGACGTCCAGGTAGCCCCCCACCTTCGGTTTTTCCAGGACTTCGGGCGGGTAGTCGCAGTAGCGGGTCACGCCCACGACCTTTTCCCCCAATCCCAGTTCGAAGAGGATCTCGGTGACGCTGGGGGCCAACGAGACGATGCGGGTGACTTCCGCATCGTCGAGGGGGCGAGGGGGCGAGGGGGCGACTGAGGGATCGGAGCAGGATGACTGGAAAACAGCTACCAGAATTATCAGCGCTGTTTTCCAGGCAGTGAAGCGTGAAGCGTAAAGGGTGAAGCGTGGCAAAACGCAACCTTTGAGACATGAGATCTGAGATCTGAGATCAAAAGCCTTTTCGGATCTTGGATTTTGGTTCCTGGATCTCATTGTTCCAACCTGAACACATAGGCGATCGCCCTCTCCGATCCCACAGGCACGCCGAACCTGGAAGCC